>NZ_JAYGIL010000024.1:0-93826 GCF_034931025.1 Arcicella gelida
AATGCGTGCAGAACTAATCATTACATTTGAAGACAGAATTTCACAAGTTGATTTATTGAGTTAGGGGGCTAGCCCCCTAACTCAATAAATCAACTGACACAGTTGAATGAACACTTCCGAGCTTCGAGCTATGAGCCTTGAGCAAACCTTAATTAAAAAGCTTGTAGCTCACTGCTCATTTAGTCTCTGTCTCACTAAAGCTGTATCGTAACTCAGTTTTTCTGTATGAGATGACAGTTTTGATGAGCTATGATACTGAAAATTGGAGTTAAAGCTCGCCAAAACTGTATTGAAGCTCAGAAAATCTGAGTACCAACTCGCTTGAACTGAGTCAGTACTCCATAAATCTGAGTTAAAGCTCAGTCAAATTGAGTTGATAGTCAGAAAAACTGTATTGGAACTCGGTTTAAGCGTATTGGTGGATTTATGAACATTTCCTTTGTTTGGAGTTGTGTTTCGCCATGCCAAGTGAAGGAGCTATAAGATTTAAGCATTGAACAAACCTTAATTTAAAAAAGCTCTGACGTGTAAAATTAATGATTTTTAGTTTTTTTAATGTAGGCAACCCTTGCGGTTGCTCCTACATCGAACGGCAACCGCAAGGGTTTGCCACTATATATTTTTTATAAAGGCAAAATGTATTTTCAAATTAGCTTACAATCTAACGTATCTCTAGTTTCCAGTTCTTAACTTGCATTTTTTCGATATGGTGTACTTCGGCAATACCAAATTCTCGGAATCCAGCTTTTTTAAGTACATTTTGTGAAGGCAAATTAAAAAATGGCGTATCGGCAAAAATGGTTTTTAAAGAAGGTTCAAGGCTCGCCCAGTCTAACAAACATTTAAGAGCCTCGCTCGCATAACCTTTTTCTCGGTGTTTTCCATCAATAAAATAGCCGACCATCGTAACGCCATCTTGGTCTGGAAAACCAGCAAAACCGATGCCGCCAATAGAAGTATTTTCAGCCACCAATACGATTTCCCAATTGGTGTACCAAAAAAAGTTATCAGGGTTTTCGGCTGTCATCGGAAGCCAGAAATTTACTAAAGCATCCAAAGTTTCGGCTTTGAAGAAATCTTCAATTTGCCAATTAGATGGATTCAGCCCTAATTGTCGCTCCATTTTTTCTCTACTTTGGATAAACCAGAGCGTCAGTAAATCATTATCTAAAGGAATTAATTTTAATCGTTCTGAATATATTTCTATCATCCCATTTTCCACGATTCGCCACATCGTGTATATCAAAAATTAACCAGCGATTTGGCAAATCGTGTGAAAAATCTATGTTTAAAACAATACTTATCGACGACGAAAAACTGGCTATCAATCGCCTTGAGAGATTGCTGGGCAAATATACAGATACTTTTGAGATAATCGGACGAGCCAATAATGGTGCGGAAGGGCTTTCCTTGGTAGAAACACTTCGCCCTGATTTGATTTTTTTAGACATTGAAATGCCTGTGATGACGGGCTTTGAAATGCTTTCTCGACTTACTTTTATGCCTTTGGTGGTTTTTGCCACGGCTTTTGATGAGTATGCGATTAAGGCTTTTGAGGAAAATTCTATTGACTATTTACTCAAACCCATCGAGTATGAAAGATTAGACAAAACGGTGCAAAAACTAAAACTTTGGCAAGCCAATACAAAAGCAAAAATTGAACAGCCGAACAATCAAGAGCATTTATTCAATGATAATCTTTTGAAAATGATTGATGCAATGAAGCCTAAAAAATCAATTAGTTCTATTTCTGTAAAAACGGGAAGCAAGATTTTATTGATTGATTTACAAGAAATTAGTCATTTTGAGGCCGACGATAAGTATGTTTTTTTGATTACTTTGGATGGACAAAAATATTTGACGAGTTACACAATTTCTATTCTTGCAGAGAAATTACCTTCTAATCAGTTTTTACAAATTAGTCGGGCAAATATTGTTAATACTTTGAAAATCAAGGAAATTGAGAAACATTTCAACGGGAAATTTCAAATTACGATGAAAGATAAAGCTCAAAGCAAAATGATTTCGGGTGGTACTTTTGGGGAAGCGATTAAAGCTTTGTTTGAGATTTAGATGTTTTGGGGGACTGGAGGACTTTAGGACTTGAAGACTTTAAGATGAAAGAAGCAAGAGACAAGATGAAAGAGTTTTTTTATTAAGACTGGAGGATTTTGAGACTGGAGGACTGGAAGACTTTGGGACAAAAGATGCAAGAGACAAGATGAAAGAGGTTTTTTTTATTGAGACTGGAAGACTTTGAGACAAAAGGGCTAAAAAATAAAAATCACTAATTCACAACTCACTCAATCACAATTCACTAAATTACTAACTCACTCATTCACAATTAAAAAGAACCAAACCATGCTACTATTTCTTTCCAAAAACCTTTTGCAATTAAGTATGGGAAAAGTATCCAAACTACGATTCCTTTGATTAAGAAAAAGAAAAAACCTGCCCAACCTAAGCGTTTGAGCCATGCACGAAAGTCTTTTTTGGGTGGAGTTTGATTTGTTTCCAATGTTAATTACGATTTCCAGATTAACGCCATTCTGTTTCGATTAGTTTTAGCCTCAATGATTTTTTAATCACTGAGGCTAAAAAAATGTTTATTTCAGTAAATCTTCGATGGCGTTTTGTACTTTATCAAAACCAAATTTAACTATTACTTCTTGCATCATTGTCGAAACCTGTTCGTTGCATAAATTGCCAATACTTCCTTCGTGGCTATGTTTTAAGTCACGGTTGGGCGTATAAGTATTTGAATTGATTTCGTTTCCAATAATTTTATACGCTTCACGGAACGGTACGCCTTGCAACACTAATTCGTTTACTCTTTCTACCGAAAATAATAAATCATACTTGGCGTCGTCTAAAATGCCTTCTTTTACTTGAATATTTGAAAGCATGAAGTAAGTCATGTCTAAACAATTCAAAATTTCATCAAAAGCAGGCATCAAAATTTCTTTCAAAATCTGCATTTCACGATGATAACCAGAAGGCAAATTGCCCATTACCAACATAATTTCGTTGGGAAGTCCTTTTAAACGATTGGTTTTTCCTCTTAATAATTCTGCCACATCAGGATTTTTCTTGTGCGGCATAATCGAACTTCCAGTCGTCATTTCATCGGGTAATTTAATGAAACCGAAGTTCTGAGAATTATACAAGCAAATGTCCATCGCCAATCTCGAAAGCGTTGAAGCAAACTGAGCAATGGCAGTAGTGGCAAATAATTCAGTTTTTCCACGAGACATTTGGGCATAAACCACATTGTAATGCAAGTTATCAAAACCCAATAATGTTGTCGTCATGGTTCTGTTCAAAGGAAAAGATGAGCCATAGCCAGCCCCAGAACCCAATGGATTTTTGTTTGCCAAACGATAAGCCGTTTGCAACATTTCCATATCGTCAACCAAACTTTCGGCATAAGCCCCAAACCACAAACCAAAACTTGAAGGCATGGCGATTTGCAAATGCGTATAACCCGGCAACAATACATCTTTGAATTTTTCACTCAAAGAAATCAACAATTCAAATAAACGATTAGAAGATTCTGCTACTTCCTGCAAACGAGCACGAGTAAAAAGTTTTAAATCCACCAAAACTTGGTCGTTTCTTGAACGTCCAGAGTGAATTTTCTTTCCAGCTTCACCCAATTTACGAGTAAGCATCAATTCTACTTGTGAATGTACATCTTCGATACCTTCTTCAATCGTAAAATCTCCTGCTTGAATACTTTGGTAAATCGCTTTTAATTCTTGCTGAATCTCTACTAATTCATCTTTTTCAAGCAAGCCGATACTCTCTAACATTTGCGTATGAGCCAAAGAACCCAACACATCAAATTCAGCTAAGAGTACATCAAATTCGGGGTCACGCCCAACGGTAAATTTTTCAATTTTTTCATTTACCGAAACATTATCTTTTTGCCAGAGTTTGCTCAATTTTTTATCTTTTATATTTCGTTTAAACCTTAATAAATATCTTTTTACGATACATCCACCGCAAAATTAGCCATTCAAAACCTAAAACTAATGTTCCTTGCACCAAGCTTTGATAAGGAATTCCAAAAATTGTGGTATAATCTTTCCCCAAATGAATCAATAATGATTTTGCAATGTAGGAATCAATCGTATGGGCAATGACGTAAGCTGCGATGGAATTTGTCCCTATCACCAAAAAGAAAAAAGCAAAATTCCCTTTTTGAAGTACATCTATTGTCCAATAAAAAAATGCCATCAACAGAAAACACCAACCTCCGCTAAAAAGTACCCAAGTGGGTGTCCAGATTCTTTTTACATTCGGACAAATTCCAAGGGCGTTTAGGATTGATGCCAACACCAAACCACTGATGCCCAAAATGATAAAAGTTTTTAATTTTTCATTAGCAGAAGTATGGGCTTTCAAGATATTTCCTGCCAAAAGTCCTAAAATCATTGTGCCTAAAGTAGGAATAAAACTAAGAGTAACGTAGCCTCCGCCATTGAAAATGAAAGGGTTTTCTCTTGGAAAAAGGTTCAAAAACCATTGGTCGAAGTCGGAAGCTAAATTGGTGTTTTTGTTCCAATGAGCGGCAAAGCCTGATAAATGATGCGACCAATCTTTAGCCACGCCAACACTTGAAGTATCAAAATTGGCATCGGGCAAAGGATACAATGCAAAAGCCAACCAATAGCCAAGAAGTATCAGCACTAAAGTAGCGATTTGAATTTTCTGAGAACGAAAATTCAATAAAAACAAGAAAGAATAGCCCAAACCAATTTGGGTAAGTGTATCTTCAAAAGTAAAATAAGTCTGTTCTTTCCACTGCGAGCGAAGGAAAATTCCCAACAAAATCAACTTCAAAGAACGCCAAAGCACATGACTGAATACTTTGGTGAAATTCTCTTGATGCTGTAAACGATTGGCTACGGAATAAGGCAAAACGACACCCACCAAAAAAGAAAATGAAGGTTGAATTAAATCATGTAAAGAACAACCAATCCATTCTACATGCGATTGATTAAAAGCTAAAAAATACCAAAAAGTACTTTGAGGTACAGCTTCCGAAACTTTTTCAAAACTCAAAACCTCAGCCATCATTAAAAACATCACAAAGCCACGATACACGTCTGCTGAACTAAGTCGATTTGAAAATGATAATTGAGCCATTGTTTTGGATTTGATTGCTTATTTTGCAATGATTACTTCACCTAACATTTTGATATACAAATCTATTCCTTCTTCAATTTCTGATAAATAAATAAATTCATCAGCCGTATGCGAACGACCAGAATGCCCTGGTCCTAATTTTAGCGATTGACAATCTAAAACGGCTTGGTCGGAAGTAGTCGGAGAGCCATAAGTATTTCTTCCCAATTTAATTCCAGCTTGCACAATTGGATGTTCTAAAGGAATTGAAGATGGTTTTAAACGAATAGAACGAGCTTCGGCTACAGATTCAATATTTTGTCGAATTGTATCTAAAGTTTCTTCCAAAGAATATTGCTCGGTTACTCTACAATCAATCGTAAAAGTACAAGTATCAGGCACTACATTGTGTTGTTTTCCTGCATTGATAATCGTTACCGACATTTTCATTTTTCCCAACACAGGCGATACTTTCGGAAATTCGTACTGCTGAATCCAAGAAATATCACGAAGAGCCTTGTAAATGGCATTGTCGCCTTCTTCACGGGCGGCGTGTCCAGCTTTTCCGTGGGCAGTACAATCAACGACCATCAAACCTTTTTCAGCAATTGCCAAGTGCATTTCTGTAGGTTCACCAACGATAGCAAATGAAATTTCTGGTAAATCGTTTTCTTTCAACAATAATTCTAAACCATTTACACCCGAAATTTCTTCTTCAGCAGAAGCCACAAAAAGTACATTAAAACTTAAATCACTTCTATGATAAAAATAACAGAAAGTAGCCAATAAACTTACCAGACAACCTCCAGCATCGTTACTTCCTAAACCAAAGAGTTTTCCATCTTTCACCAAAGGTTCAAAAGGATTCAGTGTCCAAGAAGGATTAGGTTTTACTGTATCGTGGTGGGAATTAAGTAATACTGTTGGTAAGGCTGGATTGAAATGTTGGTTTCTTGCCCAAAGGTTATTGATTTTTCTACGAAAAGGAATGTTTCTTTCTCTGAAAAATTCTTCAAGAATATCGCCTGTTTGTTGTTCTTCACGGCTAAAAGATTGTGTAGCGATGAGTTGTTTTAAAAGAACAATAGCGTCTTGAGTAAGTTGTTGTTGTAAGGTCATGTTTTTGGAAGACTTGCGAATTATCCAAGTTTGGAAAACCGCTCAGTGAGGTCAAATATATCTTCTTTACGAGCTAAAAGATGAATCCATTCGGTAGGAATTTGGTCGAAACCATAATACAAACCAGCCATTCCGCCTGTTACAGAACCGATTGTATCGGTATCATCGCCCAAATTTATGCCTTTTAATACGGCATCATGGAAATTATCAGTAGTTAGAAATGCCCAGAGGCTTGCTTCTAAAGTATGAAGAATATAGCCTGAAGAGAAAATCTCATCTTGAGAAAGGTGAGCAATATCATCAAATAAAATTCTATTGTAAAGCTCTATTTCAGCATTTTTAATTTGAATCAAATGTAAATAATCTCTAACAGTATTTTGAGTTTCGTAATAGGCTTCAAATTTGTTTTCCTCTTTTAAAAGATTAATGACAAATTCGACGGCAAAAAAACAACCAATAATGGTCCGAATATGTGCATGAGTAATACTTGATACTTCTCTGACAACAGCAAAACGTTGGTCAATTGGTTTATTTTTTAGATAAAAAGCCAAAGGTAAAATTCTCATCAAAGACCCGTTTCCATTAGAATAATCATCGCATTCGCCAGACTGAAATGGAGAAACACCTTTTAAAATTTTGTCGATAGCATTCCGAGTAGAAACGCCAATATCAAACAATGTTCCTGTGGATGACCAATAATTAAACTCATACCATTTACACAAACGTTTGGCGAGTAATTCTACATCATAACCTTCAATCAGTTGCTCAGCCAAACAGAAAGACATCGAAGTATCATCCGACCAAGTACCCGCTGGTTGATGATGCGTTCCATATTCTCGCATACCCACTACGGGCTTTGCCTGTAAATGTTTACGACTCATAAACTCTACAGGTACGCCTAAAGCATCGCCTGTAGCAATGCCCAAAAGTAGTCCTTTACTGTGCATTTTTGAGTTCTTTAATGAAAAAATTAAATTTCATACAAGTCCAAATTAGGAATAAAATTGAAATCTTTTAGATTGTATGTAAAAAGAGGAATGATAAATTAGGTTCAAAATTTATAAATAGGTCTTTCTATCTAAAGACCGTGGATTTGATTTCCAAATACCAAATAAATCTTTCGGATTGAGAGACTTATTTCCTTTTGTAATCAAAGTATTGCCTTTCAATTCAGATGAAACGACTTTTACATTCTCAAATTGAAATGATTTGAACAGTAAAAATAGTTTTTCCAATTCAGCTTGGCTATTTACTTCAAATGTAACGTTCATTATTCTTAGATTTTATTTTCGTAAAAATAATTTTAAATAATGGCTTTACAATGCTCTTTAGCAATTTAACCTCATTGAAAAGGTCGAATCACTTATTTAATAATCTTTGTTCCAGCCACTCCGTCTTTCACCGCTAGTTTTACTTCTTTTGCATGACATATCGTTACTTGCGAAACACCATCTGCCAATGCTTTAAAAGCATTATCTAATTTCGGAATCATTCCTTTATTAATAACTCCTGCTGCTTTATACTTTTCGTAATCTTCTGGTTTCAATACAGCAATTACTGCATCATCGTCTTCTGGGTCTGATAATACACCTTTTTTCTCGAAACAATATACCAAATTTACTTCATAAGCTTCAGTCATGGCTACTGCAATGGCTTGTGCTTGCGTATCGGCATTGGTATTGAGCATATTTCCTTCTTTATCGAAGGTCAGCGGAGCAAAAACAGGTACAATACCTTGTTGTAACAAACTATCAATAAAAGTACTATTTACTTTTTCAATATCGCCAACAAAACCATAATCAACCGTTTTAACCAAACGTTTTTGCGATAAAATTACACCAGCATCTGCACCTGTCAAACCAATTGCATTATCACTGAAATGTTGCATTTGGGCAACTAATGATTTATTTACCAAACCACCATAAACCATTGTTACAACATCTAACATTGCTTTATCGGTGATTCTTCTGCCTTCTACCATTACCGTTTCAATGCCCAATTTCTCAGCCACTTGTGTGGCGATTTTCCCGCCACCATGTACTAGAATTTTGGGTGAAGGAATATCTGAAAAATCTCTTAGAAATTGTTTACAAAAAGTAGGATTATCAATAACGTTTCCGCCGATTTTTACAACTGTTAATTTCATATTATTTTAAAGGAAACGCTTTTGGAATTCCTCAAACGTTTCCTCAACAAAAGCTAAAATAAATAAGGACTTTCTTCTTTGATGATACTAAGTAAAATTTGTTTCATAACTACTTGTGCAGACCATACTCTGTTTCCAGCTTGCTGAACAACAACTGAATTCGGAGAATCCAACACGGCATCTTCAACAACAATATTTCTACGAACTGGCAAACAGTGCATAAATTTAGCATTGTTTGTCAATTTCATTTTTTCCATTGTTACCATCCATGATGGGTCTTGGCTCAAGATTTGTCCGTACTGAGTGTATGAAGACCAGTTTTTTGCATAAATAAAGTCGGCATCTTTAAATGCTTCTTCTTGATTATGCGTCACTTTTGCATTTCCTACAAATTCAGGTGCTAATTCATAGCCTTCTGGATGAGTAATAACAAAATCTACATTAGCCGCATTCATCCACTCTGCAAATGAATTGGGTACTGCCTGTGGCAACGCCTTTACATGTGGTGCCCAAGTAAGAACAACTTTCGGACGTGGCTTCGTTTTTAATTCTTCAATAGTGATTAAATCTGCTAAAGATTGAAGCGGATGACGAGTAGCCGATTCCAAACTTACGATTGGACGACCAGTATTTTTAACAAATTGATTGATTACTTTTTCTGAATAATCTTCTTCACGGTCGGTCAAACCTGGGAAACTGCGAATCCCAACAATATCGCAATATTGCCCGATAACTGGTGCGGCTTCTTTGATGTGTTCAGCTTTGTTGCCATCCATGATAGCTCCATCTTCAAATTCCAAACCCCAACTATCTTGTCCGACATTCATTACCATAAGCTCCAAACCCAAATTTTGTGCAGCACGTTGTGTACTTAGACGAGTACGAAGACTTGAGTTAAAAAACAAAAGCCCCATTGTACGATTTCTACCAAGGTGTTTATCTGCATAAGGAGTTTTCTTATATAATAGTGCTTCTTTTACAAGTGCTTGCACATCAACGGCATCTTTGACCGACAAAAAATTTTGCATATTTTTTTAAGCTGATTTATTCGAATATTTTGATTAATCTCTCCAAATAAGACTAAGCAGATTAATTTTTCGGAGAATATTTTGCAAAGTTAATTCAATTGTTAAAATAATACATGATTTTGTTAAAACAGTTAAATAAGCACAGAATGTTTGAAAAGTTATAACAATTAAGAAGTTTCTTTTGAGAAAAATGATTTTCTCAAAATTTTGTAACGAAAAACGGGTAAACGAAGCATTTTTATCCCATAAAATACAAGCAAAAAAATATGGCGAACCTCAAGGAGACTCGCCATAATGCCACTAACACACCAAAATAATAATTTTTGCCCGCTAAAGACAAAAATTTTACTTCTTAGAATGAACATACGAGAATTTTGACAAAAAGGATTCACCAAATCACAATTATTTTTTATTTATTTTCAAAATTGTACAAAAAAACTTTTTTTGAGCGATTTTTTAGCTCCTAAACGTTGTTTAAATTGAGCCAATCCTTCGTTTAAAATGCCTTTTTCGGTAGCAATTCCAAGGTCTAGTAGTTTAAAATTGTTTCGCTGACAAAATTCATAAATTCCTGAAATTAAATATATTGTCGGGCTAAATTTCAAATACTCTTCGTCATCTGCCAAATAAAAAGTATAGAGTATTTCGTTTGTAATTTTAACGGTTACTGCTACTGCAATCATTTTTTTTTCATGAATGACTGAAAAAATTTGAAAATTGTCTGGAAATAACGCAAAACTCTGTTTTAAATCCACCAAAGTCATCGTCATTTTTCTGTTTTTCCGCACTCTCGACCGAGTAATAAAAGCATGAATTAATGCAAAATCGAGTTCTTTTTCTTGCTGAAATAAAAAGGCATTCTTCAGCGATTTTCGCAAAAGTTGTTTGTGTCTTGAAGAGTTGACTGTTTCGTAAAAACTTAAATCAGTTACCGCTATTTCAAAATTTTGGTCAACAACACAATGTTTGAAAGATAATTTCTCAAAACAAAAATCTATTGCTTTCCGCTGATTCATACTAAGATAATTTTCTGGACAAAAAGTAATTTGCACACTTTCAAGTTTTGGCAAAGTATTGAAAGCTGATTGGATAAATGTTAAAAGCGATTCTTTTGGAAGTACTTTACTAAATTCTATTCCACCAAAAGTTGCTCGCAAAGGACTAAAACCTTTTCCTGCCAAAATAATTACAGAAAAACGAGCTTCAAGCAATTGATTTTCAAGATTCTTCCAGTAAAAAGTATATACTTCTTCTCCACCTTGTTGGCGCAAATGTTCAGGTTCGTTAAAGAAAAATCTAGTAAAATTGAATTCCAATGTTGGAATGAAAGAAAAATTATATGTGGAGATTAATTGATAAGCCATTTTTTAGTACTTTAGGGTAGAATTCTACTGATAAAAATATGAGAAAATCAACTACAATCTACAAGACAGTATTAATATTTTTGGTACTTCTTTTACATCTTCTTCGTTCAGACTCTTCAGCACAAGTAATTGGCAATGAATGGATTAATCCCCTACAACAATATTTCAAGGTTAAAATCACCCAAAAAGGAATCCATCAAATCAGCTTTGAAGCACTACAAAAAGTAGGTTTTCCAGAAAACATTCATCCTGAAAAAATACAAATATTTAGGCATGGAAAAGAAGTAGCGATTTCGGTTCATCATAATAATCCTACTGTGTTTCAAGCAAATGATTTCATAGCATTTTACGCTGAAAACAATGATGGTTCTTTGGATTCTCTTTTGTATCAACCCAGCAACACTCAACCGCATTCTTATTATAGTTTATTTTCAGACACAGCTTCTTATTTTATTACTTATTGCATTGATAATCAGAAAAATAAAAGAATATCTATTCAAGAAAAAACTCCATTTAAAAACTTAAAACCAACAGCATTTCATTTAGAAGAAGATTTACAAGTATTTACTTCTTCCTTTTCAGAAGGTCAGCCAGAACCTGTTGGCACTTCACTTTCCGCAGGCATTTTGAACAGTAATTATAGCTTTGGCAAAGCTTGGACTGGCGAAATTCAAAAACCAAACAGCAAACTCAGCTTTGATATTCAACTTAAAAATTTTATAAAAAATAGTTCTTACAAACCAAAAATTGAGATACTTTTTTCAGGACGTTCAGAAGGGAAACATCGTTTACAAATTAGCCTCAATAATCAGCTTGTAGATAGTTTATTTTTCGAAAATTACTTTACTCAACTTTATAAAAAAGAAGTAAATTTTGAAACTGATAAAAATCAAATATCTATACTTTCTAGCCAATCAAATGACCAATATTCAGTTTCATTTCTGAAAATTACTTATCCACAAAACTTCGAGATGAAAGGTTTGAATGAAAAGGTTTTTCATTTAGCAACTAATTCATCAACTGAACGTCTGGTTATTGTTCAAAACCCTCCCAAAAACGCTTTTGTCTATGACATTTCAGACAAATTTCATCCTATCAAAATTGATTTTCATCAAAACGATTCTACGCTTACTTTTCAAACCAATGGACAACATATCTTGATAAGTAATCAAATCAAAAAGCCTGATTCGATTGAACAAATATTTTTTAAAGCGTTTCCAAAAAGTAAAGCCGATTTCTTAATTATTACACATCAAAAATTACTTCAATCGGCTCAAAAATATGCAGCTTATAGAGCTTCTGAAAAAGGTGGGAAACATGATACTTTATGCGTAACGATAGATTTTTTGTATAATTATTTTACTTATGGCGACAAAAGTCCTTTGGCGATTCAACGGTTTTTAGCTTTTATAAAAAACACGGAAAAATCACAATTCTGCTTTATCATTGGTACGGCTACTTATCCACAAAAAGCCAGAAAAAATTCATCAGACTATCAATTAGATTTAGTGCCAACTTGGGGTTTTCCTTGTGGAGATATTCCTTTTGGGATGAATCTCAACGATGTCCAATTAAATATTCCAGTCGGTCGTTTAGCTACTAATAATCCTCAAACAGTTATGGATTATTTACAGAAAGTAAAAGAACACGAAGCTGAACCAATGAATGAACTTTGGCGAAAAAAAGCCTTAATGATGTCTGGCGGAAGAAGTGTTTTTGAATTGAATACTTTCAAAGATTATGTAACTAATTTGAAGGAAATTAGTAAAAGCGGACTACTTGGGCAACAAGTACAATTACTTGCCAAAAAGACAGATAATCCTACCGAATTTATCAATGTTACAGAACAAGTAAATCAAGGTGTGGGAATGATTACGATGTTTGGTCATTCGGCTTCACAGCAAACCGATATGGATATTGGCTATGTTTCCAATGATTTATTTGGCTACAAAAATCAAGGAAAGTATCCTTTTATTTTGGTGAATGGCTGCAATGCTGGTGATTTATTTGCCTCACAAAATTCTTTTGGAACCGACTGGATAAACACACCTAAAAGAGGTGCAATTTTATTTTTGGCACATAGTTATTTGAGTTATTCTTTTAGCCTAAAATCATATTCAGACGAACTATTTCAAACGCTTTTTCAAGACAGTATTTATATTGATAAAGCCTTTGGAACAATTATGCAAACCAGCATTAATCATTATTTGAAAAGATTCCCGAACTCAGCATTTGAACTAGCGAATGCACAGCAATTCACTTTACAAGGTGACCCAGCTATCGTACTTTTCCCTGCAAGTAAACCTGATTTTGCTATTGATAATACTGCAATTTTATTACAAAAACATCAAGAAAATACTACTTTACTTTCAGACTCTTTAAGCATCGGAATTGTCATCAAAAATTTAGGAAGAGTTTGCAGAAACTCCATAAATATTCAATTAAAAAGAACATTTCCAAACGGGGAAATGGTACTCTATGAAAATACGTTTTTGAAAGAAATTTCCTATCAAGATACTGTATATTTTAACATTCCAAATGACAAATTTTCAAGTGTTGGCAACAATAGTTTCGAAGTATTTGTAGATTACAATAATCATATTTCAGAACTGCAAGAAAATAATAATACTTCCGTACTAGAATACAATTTTCCAGCTCAAAATATCACTGTACTAAATCCTCTAAATTTTAGCATTGAAAACGAACAAGTAATTGATTTTCAATTACAAATACCTTTAAAAACAGATAATCCAACTATCGTTTTTGAAATAGACACGAATCATTTATTCTTTTCAGCCTACAAAAAAAGTATTATTTTACCTTATCAAAATTTCTTATCTTTCAAACATAATATCTTAGGAAAAGACAGTACTGTATATTATTGGCGAGTAAAAATAGAAGGCGATAATTGGATAGAAAACTCTTTCCTTTTTCTAAAAAATAGCACAGAAGGCTTCGCTCAATTTAGCTTTCCACAACTATCAAAATCAGTGACCGACGAACGAATTTATTTGGAGAATTCTCAATGGAAATTTCATACTTCTTCTGTTGCTTTATCGGCTAAAATCTATGGAACAAATAGTGGAGTTCCACGTTCTCACAGAGCAAATTCCGTCATTTTAAATGATAAAATTTTGATTAGTGATGGTGTTTGTTATCCTTGGTATAACCTCAATGCGTTGGCTTTCAATCGGGCTTTAAGACCTTACGCTGCTATTCCTAGTTTGGTTTGTGGCTATGCTCCTTATGCTGTCAATTATCTTTCAACAGAAGAATTTTCAAGTGATTTAAAAGATTATTTTACGGCTACAGAGTATGGAAATCATGTAATACTCTGGAATTCTGGACATTTAGAATACCAAAATTGGACGAGTGAATTCAGGAAAAGTTTCGCTGAAATTGGGGTTGATACCAATAAAATTATGCGTTTAACAAAAGGTTCTCCCTTTTTAGTTATCGGTAGAAAAGGAGCAACAAAGGCTTTGTTAGAACTATTTCCTGATGTTAATAAGCGTGGCGATACTCAGATTTTAAGTTTAGAAAATTATGCTATTAAAGATAATTTTGATGCTGGAACAATTACTTCGCCGCTTATTGGCGTAGCTTCAAAATGGGAAGAAATTTTGATTGATGTTGAAAAAGATGAGCAACAAACATTTTCTTATGATATTTTGGGCATCAATTTCAAAGGTGAAGAACGAATTTTATTAGAAAATATTCAGCAAAATTCTTTTAATATTAAGTCTATTGATGCAAAAGAATTTCCTTACTTAAAAATCAAGATTCACTTAAAAGACACTGATTTTTCTGGGAAATCACCACAGCTAAAATCACTGATTGTGCTTTATCAAAGTCCGCCAGAAGGAATTATTACACAAGGAGAAAATATCAAACTCATCGACAAGCAGGAATATGAAAATTTCAAGATTCAGACTACTTTCAAAAACATTTCAAATAAAGATTTTAGCGATTCAATTACCGTCAAACAAGTATTAACAAACATATTTCTGAATAAAAAAGACATTAAAATCTTTAAAGTAAAACCATTAAAAAGTCAAGATTCAGTCAGTGTAAATTTACCAATTCAAACTGTGGGCTGGTTAGGAGAAAACACATTTAGTCTAACTTTTAATCCCGAAATTTTACCAGAAAAATCTTATCGAAACAATTCTATTTATTATAGTTTCAAAGTAATTTCCGATGAAATAAATCCTATTTTATCAGTTACTTTTGATGGGCGACAAATTCAGCAATATGAAATTGTTTCTTCTAAACCTTTCGTCAAAATCGGTTTGAAAGACGAGAATATCTTTCGCATTAAAAAAGATACAAGCGGCATCGATTTAAAAATAAAATACTGTTCAAATTGTGCATTCAAAAAAGTTTATTTTAGTCAAAACGATATTACTTGGCGAACAGATAGTTTGACGAATACTTTTTTGATTGACTATTTTCCTCAAGATTTACCCAAAGACACTTTAAGCATTTCCGTTCAAGCACAAGATGTTGCAGGAAATTTCGCTGGAAATCATCCTTATCAAATTTCATTTAGAATACTTCCAAATGATTCTTTAATAGCTTTCAAAGTATTCCCCAATCCATTTCAGTTATTCACAAAGTTTGTCCTTGAATTAGCTGGAGAAAGTATTCCTGATGAATTTTATATTGAAATTTTTGACCTCCAGGGCAAACAAGTAGCTTTGGTAAGACCTGATAATTCAATAAAAATTGGTATCAACGAAATCATTTGGGAATGCAAAGGTTTCACAAGTAATTACTTGCCTTCTGGAACGTATTTTTATCGTTTAATTTTAAAAAATAAAGCGGTAGATTTGGCGTTTAAAACAAGTGGGAAATTGATTATTTCACGCTAAAATCCTTTGCTTAAGACATTTTTATGATATTATCTGTAGATATTTATAGCCGTAATACTTGGTGGAAAGTAGCTTTTTTGGGCTTTTGTTTAGTTGTGGGTATATTTTCTTTGTACTTCACCGATAAAATTGTTTCAAAACTAGAAGAACGTGAAAAACAGCAAATTGAATTGTATGCAGAATCATTGAAATATACCATGACCAGCGACCCAAATCAAGATGTGAATTTCTTCTTTGAAAAAATTAAAAAATCGAATGAAAACAACACAATTCCTATCATCCACAAAGATGGAACAGGCTATTTAACTGCAAAAAATATTGAAATGCCAGAAGGTTTGAGTTCGGATGAAAAACAGGCTTTTCTACAAAAAGAACTACAAGAAATTATCAGAGATGATAATCCGCCGATTGAGCTTGACATGACACTCCATAAAGAATACATTTATTTTGGGAATTCTCGCTTGCTAGATTTACTTCGTTATTATCCGCTTTTTCAGTTGGCTGTGGTATTGGTTTTTGGTTTGGCGGCTTATCTATTTTTTGATGCGTCGAGGCGTTCAGAACAAAATCAAGTTTGGGTGGGTTTGGCAAAAGAAACAGCTCATCAATTAGGCACACCACTTTCATCACTTACGGCTTGGGTTGAATTTTTCAAAAATGACCCGACTTATGATCCAGAAATTGTAAAAGAATTAGAAAAAGACGTTACCAGACTTGATATTATCACTACCCGTTTTTCAAATATTGGCTCAATTCCAGTATTAAAACCTGAAAATATCATTGAAACTATCGAAACGTTTATGTCGTATTTACAAAAAAGGATTTCTACAAAAGTTGTCTTTTCGCTTGATAATCAACTTAATCAACGTAATACAGTCAACGTCAATCGTTACTTATTCGAATGGGTTATTGAAAATATTTGTAAAAATGCAGTAGATGCAATGGGTGGCGTTGGTTCATTAAAAATTACCTTGAGCGAAACCAAAAATAATAAAATTGCCATCGACATTAAAGACAGTGGAAAAGGTATTTCTAAGCAAAATCTTAGTAAAGTATTCAACCCAGGTTTTAGTACCAAAAAAAGAGGTTGGGGCTTGGGTTTAACGCTTGCCAAACGTATCATTGAAAATTACCATGATGGAAAGCTATTCGTAAAACAATCTGAATTAAACAAAGGAACTACTTTCAGAATCTTATTAGATGCTTAATGTAGTTTCATTTTTGCCTGTAAAATGTCTAATTTTGCAAAACATTTTTAGGCAATTACATTATGCAACAATACTTAGAGTCATTAAATCTCAGAAAAATATTATTGATTGGTCTTTTTTTTAGAGTATTATCAATCATTTTTTCAAAAGGTTACGCTTTCACTGACGACCACTACGAAGTAGTTGTACTTGCCCAAAACTTACTAGATAAAGTTGATTCTCCTTTTACAAAAGACTTTTTAGTGAATGGCGAAGCCTATCTTTTCAGCTTAATTTATCCTTATATTCATTACTTAATTTTTGGAGTTTGTGAATGGTTTGGCAGTACCAACCCAGAAACTAAAATGTTGTTGGCAAGAATTGTCAATAGCTTATTTTCACTCCTTAGCATTTATTACGGTTATAAACTGACAGAGCGATTGAGTAATCGCAAAAACGATGCAAAAATTGTAGGATTGCTATTGGCTGTATTTTGGGTTTTCCCATTTATGTCAGTTCGAAATTTAAGAGAATTTGTTTGCATCCCACCACTTTTGATTGGTTGTTACTATGCAGTAAATCAGAAACTTAATAATAAATCAGTTCTTTTATCAGCTTTTTGGTTTGTCATCGCTTTTGTATTTCGTTACCAAATCGTTTTTATTCCTTTTACTGTAGGTTTAACTTGGTTATTAAGCAAAACAAATTGGCAAAAAGCCATTTTATTTGGTTTCGGTTGTATTGGTTTTTACTTACTTACACAGGGAATTTTCGATTATATCTATTGGGGAAATCCGATTGCGTCTATCAAAGCCTATTTTACCTTCAACGCTGATGCTAAAAATATAGAAATTTATCCGAACGGCCCTTGGCATCGATATATTGGCACAATGGCTGGTTTGACTTTAGGTTTATCTTCACTCCTATTTTTTGCAGGTTATTTTAAAACAGCGACACAAGCAGGAAATAGACGAATGCTTTTCTTAGCTTCTTTGTTTTTCTTTGCCTTTCATTCGTATTATCCTAATAAGCAAGAAAGGTTTATTCTACCTTTTATTCCTTTCTTTTTAATTTTAGGAGTAATTGGCTTCCGAGATATTTATGAGACTTTACAGGTTAAAACTTGGTTCAGAACCACGACCAAAGTATTCGTTTATTGGTTTATTGTATTGAATGCACTACTACTTTGTATTCTTTCTGTAACTTATACGAAGCGTTCGAGAGTAGAAAGTATGAATTATTTCAGAAAAAAAGGCGATTTACAAAACTTTGTTATTCAAAACTTTCAAGCATCTCAGCCAGTTGCTATTTTTTATTTAGATAAACGATTGGACTATTACGAAGTTGATACTCCTGAAAAACTCGAAGCATTACCTAATGAATTAAAATCAGGCAAAAAGGTATATCCAAATTACTTAATCATTGTAGGTTCGGCAGATTTGGAAGCAAGGCTTGCTATGATGAAAAAAATATTTCCAAAACTACAACACGATACCAACATTGAACCAAGCTTTATAGATAACATTGCTTATGTGTTGAACCCATCGCATAATCATAACGAAACATGGTTTATCTATAAAATTATCAGATAAATGCCAACGTATGAATCTTGAAAACTCATTTATTAAAAAAAACAATAATGCAAAATTCTCATCAACCTGTTTACTTTCCTAATTTGAACGGCGTCCGTTTTATTGCCGCATTTTCAGTGTTAATTCATCATATTGAACAAATAAGATACATGATGGGTTTAGAACATTTCTATGGCTTTTATATCATTAAGAACATGGGAAAATTGGGTGTTGGCTTGTTTTTTGTACTAAGCGGCTTTCTAATTACTTATTTGTTATTAAGCGAAAAAAGTAGAAGAGGTGATATTTCAACGAAGAATTTTTACGTCAGGAGAATTCTTAGAATTTGGCCTTTATATTACATCATCGTATTGCTTGCCTTTTTTGTTTTTCCTGAAATTCCCTTTTTCAATGGCCCACTTCGTGATGATTTCTATTATGATGCTAATTTTTACAAAAGACTCCCTTTCTTCTTACTTTTCCTTCCAAATATTGGTTTTGTCTTTTTCAGAGCACCTTATTTATGTGCACAAACTTGGTCTATAGGCATTGAGGAACAATTTTATGCTATTTGGCCTTGGATTATCAAACGAAAAAATCCTTTTAAATCATTCTTAATTGCGGCAGCTGTATTTGTAATTATTGTAGGAAGTGTATCTTTCTATTTCCTGAAAATAAGTGATTTACCAGTAGCTACAAAAGATAAGATTTATGAAAACTTAGCCCTATTTTTTAGTCAATTTAGGATTTTGACAATGGTAATTGGCGGAATTGGAGCGTATTTGGTTTTCAGCAAACAAGAAAGAATTTTATCGTTTCTTTTCAAGAAAAGTACTCAGATTATCGTTTACGCTATTACACTTTTGATAATTGGATCAAACGTTTATGTGCCAGGTTTTAATCTTGAATTTCATGGTATTTTCTTTTGCTATTTCATTATTAATGTAGCGGCAAACCCAAATACAATTTTAAACCTAGAAATCCCAATTATTCATTATTTAGGGAAGATTTCCTATGGGATTTACATATATCACTCAGCTGTGATAGTTTTTTGTATTAATGCAATACATTACTTTATCGGAGATAAACTTAGTCTTCCCATTTTTAACGTCATCCTATACACGTTAGTTATTGGTTTAACAGTGTTAGTTTGTGAATTATCATTCCGTTTTATAGAATCTCCACTTTTACGACTAAAAGACAAATTCAATAGATAAGCAATTAATAATCAGAATATTGAATTCAATATTCTGATTATTAATATTAGAATGATATTGCTTACATTTATTTAATCCTTCGGAGTATTAAGTGTAAGTAATTTGCTCTGTAGTTCTATAATTTGTTTTTGCATGGCTATTACGTCACCAGCTTTCAGGGCAACATATCCAGCTTCAGATTCATGAACTACCGACATTGAAGGCAAGTCTGTTTCACCAGTAAGGTAAGCAACCTTTACATTCAAAGTCTCAGCCATTCTTCTTAATTGAGAGTACTTTGCATCATTTCTATTCAAGATTGCATGTAAAGTAGCCTCTGTAATTTTTGATTGAGTTGCCAATTGTAGTAATGTCATTCCTCTTTCTACAATGAGTACTCTTACTCTGTCTTCAATTCTTTTCATTTCTTTGGGGGTAAATAGTCTAATGCTCAAAAAGTATTAGTATTTATCTTTAAGTTGACTTATTTTAGGATGTTTTATTGTGTTAAATTGTGAGCTTTACTCTTATAGTTTTATTTTTCAAAAAAATTAATTTTCAATTCTAAAACTATATTTATCGATTCAATGACTAACAAATTATGACTAACTAAATTTGTAGGGTACAAATATATATGCTTTGAAAGTATATGCTACTAAATGAACTAAAAAAATCATCTGAATTACTTAAAAGCAGGATAAAAGCTTGCAAAGGCTCTTTTTTAGATAATTGTAGGTGAATATTTAGAGTAATTAGGATTAAATATAGAAAAAAATCTTGTTTTATTAACATTATCTAAAACGCTTATTTAAAGAATTTGTTTGTCAAATTAAATAATTCTTTAAATAAACGTTTCATCTGATAAAAAAATTTCTTTATGCGTTTGTCTGTTTTTTATCATGGAAGAAAATAACAAATAATACTAATACAACGGCTGCTATACCTGCTGGAACCATCCAAACGGAAGTCCAATCATGAACATCTCCATTTGTATAATTTGACAATACTTTTCCGGAAAGAATAGAGCCAATTCCCATTCCAATACCGTAGGTTGCTAAAGTAATTAAACCTTGTGCCGAATTCTTAATCTTTTCTCCTGCTTTGTTATCTGTATAAATTTGCCCCGTTACAAAGAAAAAGTCATAACAAACACCATGAAGTACAATGGCTAAATACAACATCCATTCCGAAGAAATTCCATCGCCATAACCAAAGCATATAAATCTGATAATCCAAGCAACCAAACCAACAATCAGCATTTTCTTTATCCCAAATTTTTGTAAGGCAAAAGGGATTAACAACATAAATAACACTTCCGAAACTTGACCTAGAGACATCTTATTCTCAACATTTGTCATGTGCGATTCCGTCAAAGACAAATTTGCATGAGCGTAATAAAAAGCCAAAGGAATACAAACTAATACAGAAGAAACAAAGAAAATTGAGAAGGAACGGTCTTTGAAAAGTACAAAAGAATCAGTTCCTAAAATCTGCGAAACTGAAGCTGTTCCTGTAGCTTTGGGTGGCGTATTAGGCAAAGTAAAAGCATAAATTCCCCAAGCTACAGAAGTAAACATGGCAATTTGAAAAATCGTTACTTTATCGCCAAATCCGTAAGCTCCAATAACATTGGTTACGACAATCCAAGCAACAGTTCCTAGTACACGAATTGGAGGAAATTCAGTACCTGGGTCTTTCATTTGATTCATGGCAATTGAACTAGACAAAGCTAAATTGGGGGCAAAAGTCAAAGTATAAGCCAAAATATACCAAAAGAAAGTATCAGGGTCTTTTGTTTGAATCAGAAAATATAAAATTACTGCACCTAATAAATTCAAAACACCCATTACTTTTTGTGCAGAAAAGTAGCGGTCTGCGATTAATCCTACAAAAAAAGGAGCAAAAATAGAAGCGATTGAAAAAGTAGCATAAGCACTTCCTATTTGGTCACCATTTGCATGTAAGGTTGTAAAAAGGTATTTGCCCATTTGTCCGTACCAAGCTCCCCACGTGCTAAACATCAGGAACATCATGAACATTAGTTGAATTCTAGTAGTAATACGCATAAATTATATTATCGATAAAGTAAAGATTGATAGTTTTTAATATTCACAAACGCTTAATTTAATGCTTATCTCTATAATTACTATCATGGTCAATGGCAAAAAAACACATTTCTGTCATTAAATTATTAAAATACAAGCTTTTAGTAGCTTAATGTTTTTTTGATATTTTTAAAAAAATTAAAAATATCAAAAACTTAATTTATTTTAGCGTACTTTTTTGAATTACCACTAAGTCGTTAAATCGATATAATCATCAACCAAACAATCAGCAAACTTAAAATCTCAATATTATTTAGGTTTTAAGTATTTTATCAAAAACTATGTTTAGGGTACTTTGCTTAGGCATCGTACCCTTTTTTTATAATTTTTTATATTCAATTTTAAAAGCCTCAAATTCTTCCTGTAAAATCACAACTTCCTTTTCAAAGAAAGTAAAATCGCAATGTTTAGCTTTCTCTTCAATAATTCTAGTGATTTCGTGTAATCGTGCCGCTCCTAAAGTACCTGAATTTCCTTTCAGCGTATGCAATTCACTTTGTACTTGTTTACAATTACTGGCATGAAAACCTTGGATAGCCAATTGAATTTGCTCGGTGGCTTCTTCTTCAAATCCTTCCAAAATTGAACTCACAAAACTCATATCACCACCAACACTATTTGCTAATTGCTTGATAATTTCTTGGTCAAGTACTGGAAAAGCATCCAAAGAAATGATGGTTTGAACATTTTCTTTTGCCTTTTCAATCAGTGTAGAAGTACTTTGTGGTTTAGAAAACTCAGATTTTGCCACAGTTTTGACAGAATGTTTTTTATGAGAACTTCCTCTTTCAATCCATTCACGTACTTTTCTGACCAAAATTTCGGCTCTGATTGGTTTCGGAACATAATCATTCATGCCATTTGCCATAAAACGGTCACGGTCTTCACGCATAGCATAGGCTGTCATAGCAATGATTGGTGGAAGATTATCCGATAAAGCTCTTAAATGATGTGTCGTTTCTACGCCATCCATTTCAGGCATTTGAATATCCATAAAAATTACATCAAAAGGTTTTTCAAGCAAGGAAGTTTCCACCAAAGCAATTGCTTTTTTCCCAGAATCTGCTGTAATAACTTCACAACCTGATTTTCTCATGATTTCACTAGCTACTTTTCGGTTGGTTGCATTATCATCAACCAACAAAATGTATGGCTTAATATCACTAAAATGACCAAGCACTTGGAACGCTACTTCATCCTTTTTAGCCATCATTGGGCTAATATCCGTTTGCTTAATTTCGATGATAAACCAAAAAGTAGAACCTTTGCCCCAATCAGAATGTACGCCAATTTCGCCTTTCATTAAGCGACAAAGCTCTTTTGAAATGGCTAAACCTAAGCCTGTTCCACCAAATGATTTCTTCGTTGAATTATCAACCTGTTGAAAAGCATTGAAAAGCATCTTGAGGTTTTCATCGGTAATACCAATACCAGAGTCTTTAATTTCAACTTTAATTCTATTGAATTTACCTCTTTTTTCTACCAAATTCACTTTGATTTCTACTGTTCCATTTTCAGTAAATTTCAAAGCATTTGAAGTAAGGTTTGATAGAATTTGTAGCAAACGAGTTTCGTCTGCAATGACAAATTCAGGTAAATTCTCGCCAAATTCACAAATAATTCTATTGCCTTTATTGGCAGCAATTTGTGAGAAAAGTGCTTGTAGTCTATCAAAAACGTCTTTGAAAACCAGTGGAGCTTCATGCAAAGCCATTTTTCCAGCTTCGATTTTCGCTAAATCTAAAATGTCGTTCAGAATATGTAAAAGCGTTTCGGATGATTTTTTAATCGTTTGAACATAATCTTTTTGCTCAATATCCAAAACAGTATCATTCAACAAATCAATCATCCCGATTACTCCGTTCATCGGTGTTCTGATTTCGTGACTCATATTCGCCAAAAATCTTTCTTTTACTTTCAACGAACGTTCTGCTTCATCTTTTGCTTTTACAATATCTTGCTGATATTTCTTTAAATCTGTAATATCACGACCAATCCCTGATACTTCTTCAATCATTCCATTGTTTAGAAATATCGGATTTAGATAGATTTCAATCCAATTAGGATTACCATCATCCGAGTCTAATTTTACTTCAAAATGCTGTTGCTCGCCTCTGAAAGCCGCTTTATACTTTTCTTCAAGTACTCTCCTATCAGCCGACGAAACCATTCTGAAACCTACTTTTTCAGTACTTAACATCAATTGTGGTTTTACGGCTAATTGTCTTTCAATTAATTGAGAATACTCTTTATTGAAGGATGTCAATAACATTTTTCGGTTTACCGACCACATTAAGTGCGAACTACCTTCAATGATGGCATTTAAACGAGCAGTTTCACGAGCCAACACATCTTCAGCTTGCTTTCTGGCAATCGCCAAGGCTACTTGTCCAGAAATAAAGTCTAATAATTCTAAATCTCGTTGCTCGTACTTATTTTGGCGTTCGTACGATTTCAAACCAATGATTCCTGTTACTTTATTGCCAATCCGCAAAGGCACGCAAATCATCACTTTAGGTACTACTCCGTAGAGATAAATCGTTTTGTCTTCAGCCAATTTAAAAATATCGTCATCTCGCAAAATCAACGGTCTGTTGGCTGCAATGGCGTATTCTGTCAGTCCATTTCCTAATTTTCTTTTGGTAAAATGCACCCGATTATCAAAATATTCATCTACATAATATGGGAAGTACAGGAAAGATTTCGCTGAGTCGTATTGAGCAATAAAGAAGTTTTTTACATCAATTACTTCACCCAATTCTTTATGAATGTTTACGTATAAATCATCCAAATTGGTAGAACGAATCGTTGCTTGAGCAATACTTGAATATAATTTAGAAGCACGTTCCGCTCTTACTTTTGCAGTTGAGTTATGAAAAATACAACGAAAAGCCGTTGGAACATCTTTTTCAAATCGACAGTTTACAGAGCCTGCTAGGTAAAGTCGGCGACCATCTTTTCTTCGAAAAACAACTTCGAAGTCAGGCATATTCGCTCCGCTTTTTACTTTATCAAATTTTTCTAGGGCATCATTGGCAAAATCTGGATGAAGAATATCTTTCAAACGCAAAGAAGCTAATTCGTTCGACTCATAACCCATGGTTTCTAACCATGATTTATTGACGTACAAAAATCTTCCAGAAATACTGGTAATTTGAATTAAGTCGGTCGTGTTCGTAATTAAATCCTGTAATTGTGCATTTGAACGTGCCAAAGCTTCTGCTACTTTTCTGCGTTCGGTTACGTCTTCACCAATAATGGTTAAGTATCGAATATCTTCGCCAGCATCATTGAAAATCGTAGAATTTAATTCAACATATTTTAATTGACCAGATTTGGCAAGCATTGTTCTTTCCTTTTGGTCGAACAAACCGCCTTTTTCCATAGCATCTTGAAAAGAAGTAATTCGCTGAACTTTTTCTTCACTTGGTACTAAAACGTCAAAAAAGTTTTTCCCTATCAATTCATCCAATTGATAGCCCAACATTCTGATTGAAAAAGGATTACAATACACAATCGTCCCATTATCCTCCAGCACCATTCCCACCAAATTAAGGTTTTCTACCGCTTTTTCGAGTTCAGATGCCATTGAAGGTTGCATTTCGCCTGCTCGTTCATTGACTTCCAGTACTCTTAATTCTTTTTTGAGGTGACGAATTTCTATGATTAATTCTTCTTTTGTTTTATGAGACCAACGCATAGCTTTTTGTTCTTGGTTATTTTCCTTTTCGATTTTAACGAAATTTTAACTTAAAAGTACAAAAAACGGCGTAATTTTAAGGAATAAAAGCAATTCATTAGTCTTTTAACATTATTTATCATCCAAAAATCAACAACAGCATCATTGAAAGACGTAAGAGCTAAAAAAAGTCTAGGGCAACATTTTCTAAGAGATTTAGAGGCAGCACAGAAAATTGTAGAGTTGATGTCGCTTCATGGCGGTTATGACCAAGTTCTGGAAATCGGACCAGGAATGGGCGTACTTACTCAATATTTATTACAACATACCGAATACCAAACTTCGGTGGTTGAATTAGACAGAGAATCAGTAGAATACCTTAATATACATTATCCACAATTACAAGGCAGAATTCATTCAGCCGATTTCTTGCATTTAGATTTATCGACTTTTTTCGGCGGTAAAAAATTCGGAATCGTTGGAAATTTCCCCTATAATATCTCTTCTCAGATTTTATTCAAAGTACTTGATTATAAAGACTTTGTTCCAGAAATAGCAGGAATGTTTCAGAAAGAAGTAGCGGTAAGAATTGCCTCAAAACCGGGCAATAAAGATTACGGTATTTTGAGCGTATTACTGCAAGCTTTCTACGATATTGAGTATTGTTTTTCATTAGGCCCAGAAGTATTTTCGCCACCACCAAAAGTAAATTCTGGCGTAATTCGTTTGAAAAGAAACAATGTATCCGATTTAGGAGTATCAGAAAGTAAATTCAAAGCCATTGTAAAAATGGGATTTAATCAACGTCGCAAAACACTCCGAAATGCTTTGAGAGCTTTACAATTGCCTGAAAATCCATTTTTGAATAAACGTGCAGAACAATTATCTGTTGCCGACTTTTTAGAACTCACTCGTTTATCAGAGCAAAATCCTATTGTGAATGATAATGAAGCATTGTAAATATTAGGTTTAGTAATTTAAAGTATTGTAATTAAGTTAATTCTGCTTAGAATCTCTAAAACTTATTCGTCAAAATAATAATTATGGCTAGCCCGAACGAAATGGAACCAATCAATCAACAGCCATTTGAACTTACTCCTTTTGAACTCACAAAGGAATATTTAGAGAAAATACAAACTGCCATCAATCAGCAAGAAAATGAATTAATCATTGCTGAAATGGAAGAGTTATATCCAGCAGATATTACCAATATTTTGTACGAATTAGAAGGCGAAGAAGCTCATTATTTGGTAAGATTATTGGATAAAAAGCTTGGTGCTGAAATCATCACAAATCTTGACGCTGATGACCGTAAAAAATTCCTAAAGAATTTTACGGCTATGGAAATCGCAGAGTACGTTGATTTACTGGATTCTGATGATGCCGTTGATATTCTGAATGAACAACCTAAAGATATTTCGGAAGATATTATTGGTTTGTTGAAAGACAGAGAACAAGCTCGTTTTGTCAACGATTTGATGCACTATGATGAAGATTCTGCGGGCGGTTTGATGCAAAAAGAGTTAATAAAAATCAACATCAAGCAATCAATTACAGAATGTATTGAGGAAATTAGAAGACAAGCCGAAGATGTTGAAAACGTATCGTCTGTTTATGTAGTGGATGATGAAAGTATTTTACTCGGTAGAGTTTCTTTAAAGAAAATTATTCTTGCCAAAAGAGGTGCAAGAGTAGCCGATATTTATGATGAAAATATTGTTTCTGTAAAAACAACAGCCAAAGGAGAAGAAGTAGCCGATGTCATGCAGAAATACGATTTAGAAGCAGTACCAGTCGTGAATATTCAAGGGCGATTATTGGGTAGAATTACCATTGATGACGTGGTCGATTTTATCACAGAATCGGCACAAGAAGACGTACAAGCGATGACGGGGATTTCGGAAGATGTTGAGGAAGATGATAGCGTTTGGCGTTTGGTTCGTTCTCGTTTGCCATGGCTACTTGGCGGAATGGTTGGGAGTTTTTTTGCAGCAAGGTTAATTCATAATTTTGAAGATTTATTGTCAAAAATTCCAGCAGTAGCTTTTTTCATTCCTTTAATTGGTTCTACGGGTGGTAATGTTGGAGTTCAATCTTCTTCTATTATTGTACAAAGTTTGGCTGATAAATCGGGTATTGATATATCCCTTAGCGAACGTCTCTTGAAGGTTTTAAAAGTAGCTTTTTTCAATGCTATCATTGCTGGTATTTTTGCATTTTTAGGTTCCCTAATTGTTGATAGTGCCAATGTACAGTTATCTATAACGGTATCGCTTTCTATCTTTTCTGTGGTACTCTTAGCTTCATTTATGGGTACATTAACGCCATTAGTATTAAACAAATTTAATATTAATCCAGCCATCGCTTCAGGGCCATTTATTACAACTACAAACGATTTATTGGGTTATGGCGTGTATTTATTGATTGTTTATTTATTGATGTAAGTTATGATTGCAGTAATACAAAGAGTTTCGGAAGCTTCTGTAAAAATTGAAGAGAAGATAAAAGGAAGTATTCAAACTGGATTTTTAATCTTGTTAGGCATTACTCATAACGATACACTTGAAGATGTTGAATGGCTTTCCAAGAAAATTATTGGCATGAGAATTTTTTCGGATGAAGAAGAGAAAATGAATCTTGACATAAAGTCTGTAAATGGTGATATTTTATTAATCAGTCAGTTTACTTTGCATGCAAGTACCAAGAAAGGAAATCGACCAAGTTTTATTGAAGCCGCTCGCCCAGAAATTGCGATTCCTTTCTACCAGCAAATGATTAAGCAATTATCTAAAGAATTGGGAAAAGAGATACAAACTGGAGAATTCGGTGCTGATATGAAAGTATCTCTTATTAATGATGGTCCAGTTACTATTGTTATTGATTCAAAAAATAAGCATTAAGTCTTTTCAAATGATACGAAATACTATCTTCACGTTAATCGCTACGGTAATTGTAGTTGCGGTAAATCTTAATTCAGATGTGGTACATTGGCCACTTTTTGTCATATTACTTTCAGCTTTGCTATTGGGCTACTTACAACCACAAAAAGGCTGGATTTCTGCCATACAATTGACAGCAGGAATTTTTGCAGGTTTCTTTATTGCACAGTTATTGGGGGTATCAGCCAAATTTCCAAATATTAATCAATTCTCTACTTATATTTCACCACTTCCATGTTTATTTGGTGGATTTATGGGTTCATTTTTCAATAAAACTATTCATCAAAAATGACAATAGAAGAAGCACAAAGTACTGTTGATAATTGGATAAAAACCATTGGCGTCCGTTACTTTAATGAACTAACCAACATGGCAATGCTTACAGAAGAAGTTGGAGAAGTAGCCAGAATTATAGCTCGTCGATATGGAGAACAATCCGAAAAAGAATCTGACAAAGCCAAAGATTTAGGTGATGAAATGGCTGATGTTTTGTTTGTGTTAATTTGTTTAGCTAACCAGACAGGCATAAATCTAACAGAAGCTTTACAAAAAAACCTAGATAAAAAGACAAAACGAGATGGGACTCGGCATTTGGAGAATGAAAAACTTAGGAGTTAAATATAAATTATGAGATATGAATTATAAATATTAAACTCCGATATTTCATATCTCATAATTCAAAATTCATATCTAATTTCACTTCTTCATCTGCTTTGCCTCTACTTCTTTCACCATTTTCTGACCTAAATCTTTACTGATTTCTGGCTTGATAAAAACAGAAACTTGGTCAACCAAAGGATTTAACTTTTTGATAGAAGCGTGCAGTACATCAAATTCCAATTCACCTGAAATTGCCGTAAATTCTGCATCAGTCAACCCACCGTTATTATCAGAAAAATCATTGAAGCGAAGATTAATATTTTTATTGGCTAACTTTCCTCCTTCCCAACTCACAACACTTCCGCCTAAATCCCAACCAAAACCTGTAATGGTAAATGTTTTTCCATTCAGCTGAACAATCTCAGACAATGGCATACCAAGATGAATGCCATCTTTTGAAGACCAAGGCGAGCTTAAATCTGTTTTTTCATCTTTGGTAAAACGTACTCTTACTATTACATCTTGAATTTGTTGATACTCTTTGCCATCTTTCCAATAGATTTCTACTTCTTTTTCTGTATCTGGAAAGAGTTTGGTTACTTTAAACTGCCCTTCGCCAGTTTCTATCATTACTTCTTTTTTGATATTTGCTTCGCCATATTTTTTGACTAATCCATCAAAACTCACACAAGCTAAAATATCTTCCAAAAACATCCCTTCGCTTTTTCCAGTACTGTTTCTGGTAATAACTTCTTTCTTAGCTTTCTGAATAACTACTGAAGAATCTGTTTTACTTTCTTGATTTGGCTTGGTAGAACAAGCATTCAAGAATAAGGTTACTACAAAAAGAAACGTGTATTTATAAAAGGTAATGAAATTTAAAGATGATGTTTTCATGATTATTTTTGGTTAATTTCCCCAAAGCTAACAAAAAAGGCTTGGAGGGACAACCCTCCAAGCCTTTGATTTTTATCATTTTTTCTTAGATTACGTATGAATCGCACGATTTTCTGTGGCAGCTAAACAAGCTTCTTTCATCGCTTCTGTGTAAGTTGGGTGCGAGTGAGACATTCTTGCTACGTCTTCAGCACTTGCACGGTACTCCATCGCAACTACTGCTTCTGCAATCATATCGGCAGCTCTTGCACCAATAATATGAACACCCAATATTTCGTCAGTCGTTTTATCAGCCAATACTTTTACTAAACCATCAGTATCACCAGAAGCCGTAGCACGACCTAAAGCTTTGAATGGGAACGAACCAGTCTTATAAGCTTTTCCAGCAGCTTTCAATTCTTCTTCGGTTTTACCTACCGAAGCTACTTCTGGCCAAGTATAAACAACACCCGGAATTAAATTATAATTGATATGTGGTTTTTGTCCTGCAATAGTTTCTGCTACAAAAACACCTTCTTCTTCTGCTTTATGTGCCAACATTGCACCACGAATTACATCGCCAATCGCATAGATTCCTGGTACTTTTGTTTGCAAAGTATGCTCATCTACTTCAATCTTGCCACGCTCAGTTGTTAAACCTGCTGCTTCAAGATTTAAGCCATCAGTATATGGACGACGACCGATACAAACCAACACATAATCACCTGTGATTTGTACTTCTTCGTCTTTTGAATTTCTTGCTGTTACCGTAACGTCGTCTCCGTTATTTACTACGCCTGTAACTTTATGAGAGAAGTAATAATCAGCACCTAATTTCTTGATGGCTTTTTGTAATTCTTTACCCATCGTTTTATCCATCGTAGGAATCATCGAATCAGCAAATTCTACAAAACTTACTTTAGCACCCAAACGAGCATAAACTGAACCTAACTCCGCACCGATTACTCCTGCACCAATTACCACTAAGTGTTTTGGCACTTCTTTCAAATTCAAAGCTTCAGTTGAAGTAATGATTCTTGTTTTGTCAACAGGAATAAATGGTAAAACAGTTGGTTTTGAACCCGTAGCAATGATGATGTTTTTACCAGTAATTTGTTCTGAAGTACCATCAGCTTTAGCAACGTTCACAGTACTTTTATCAACGAATGAACCAAGACCATTGTAAACAGTAATCTTGTTTTTCTTCATCAAGAAATTGATACCATCGTTCATTTTCTTCACCACGCCCGACTTACGGTTAATCATTTGCTCGATATTGATTTTCGGAGCAGAGATTTCGATACCGTGGTCTGCAAAAGTGTGAGCAGCATTATGAAAATGCTCAGAAGAATCTAAAAGTGCTTTTGAAGGAATACAACCTACATTCAGGCAAGTACCGCCCAAAACTGAATATTTCTCAATGATGGCAGTTTTGTTGCCTAATTGTGCGGCACGGATTGCAGCTACATAGCCACCCGGACCAGAGCCGATTACTATTACGTCGTATTGCATATTATGAGCTTTGGGTATTCAGTTATTTACTGATAACCAACAAGTTTAATTACTTAAATTGATTTTGATATAAAAAGGGAAATGAATTTACTAAAACACTGTTCTTTTATAAGTTATCACTACTTGAACAGTAGTTCCTTTTACTACAACAGGAATAATACTAACAAGTTCCCATCCGCTTCTAGCTGCTTTATTTAGCGTCTCAGCAAGAAACTTTTCGTCAATTTCTTCAAATTCATTCGACTCTAGTTCTTCACTGTTGATGGAAATACTAAAGGTTGAATATTCGTAGTTAGACATTGAGTAGAAAGGATTTTTATGCTATTAAATCAATTGAGACACTTTGGGGTGTCTCAATTGATTTATAAAATGCTATACATCTAATAATAAACGTGTTGGATCTTCAAGGAGTTGTTTTACTCTTACCAAGAATGAAACTGATTCTCTACCATCAATAATTCTATGGTCATAAGAAAGAGCAAGATACATAATCGGACGAACTACTACTTGTCCACCAACTACTACAGCACGCTCAACGATATTGTGCATCCCTAAGATTGCTGATTGAGGAGCATTGATGATTGGCGTTGATAACATTGAACCAAATACACCACCGTTAGTGATTGTAAATGTACCACCAGTCATTTCTGGTAAAGTCAATTTATTATCTCTTGCTTTTAAAGCTAAACGAATTACTTCTGATTCAATTCCTGCTAAAGATAATTGTTCTGCATTTCTGATTACTGGAACAACTAATCCTTTTGGAGCAGAAACTGCAATTGAAATATCGCAATAATCATGGAAGATGATTGAATCGCCATCAATTGAAGCATTTACTGCTGGGAATTCTTTCAAAGCAACACAAACTGCTTTTGTAAAGAACGACATAAAGCCTAAACCAACACCATGTTTTTCTTTGAATTTATCTTTGTATTTTCCACGAAGATCCATGATTGGTTTCATATCTACTTCGTTGAAAGTAGTTAACATCGCTGTTTCGTTTTTCACTTGAACCAAACGACGAGCTACTGTTTTACGCAAAGATGTCATTTTCTCTGCTCTATCAACTCTGTTACCTGAAGCAGAAGCTACTGGTGCTGGCTCTGCTGCTTTAGCAGGTGCAGCCACTGGAGCAGGTGCTGGTTTTTGAGCTGATTGTGCATCTTCTTTTGTAATTCTTCCACCTACGCCTGAACCTTGAACGGTTGCAGGGTCGATACCTTTTTCAGCTAATGCTTTCGCTGCTGCTGGTGAAGCATGACCTGCCGCATAGCTTGAAGAAGATTCTACTGGAGCTGATGCCACTGGAGCTGGAGCAGGTGCTACTGGTGCTGCTGATACAACTACTGCACCCGCACCCACTGTAATAGTTGCTACTAAACCACCGATTGGCAATGTTGTACCAGCTTCGGCTACAATATGTAATGTTCCTGCTGCTTCAGCAGGAAGTTCAAATGTTGCTTTATCAGATTCTAATTCACATAGTACTTCGTCCATGTTTACTGAATCACCTTCTTTTTTGTTCCAAGAAGAAACTGTAACTTCAGTGATTGATTCACCAACAGCAGGAACTTTAATTTCAATCGTTTTTGCAGGTTCTGTACTTGCTACTGGTGCAGCCACAGGAGCTGCCACTGCTTCAACAACTGGAGCAGAAGGTGCAACAGCAGTTTGTCCACCAACTGTTTCAATAATACAGATAACAGCACCGATAGGCAAAGTATCACCTTCTTTTGCAACGATTTTCAAGACGCCTTCTGCTTCGGCAGGGAGTTCAAAGGTCGCTTTGTCTGATTCTAATTCACACAAAACTTCATCCATTTTAACAACATCTCCGTCTTTCTTATTCCAAGCGGCGATAGTTACCTCTGTTATTGACTCGCCTACTGGCGGTACTTTCATTTCAATTGCCATATTCTGATTTTATAATTTAGAATTTAGATTTTAGAATGCTGATACCTCTAAAAACCAAAACTATATGATTAAAATACTTAGATAATATAAAAAAGAATGTAGATTACTCATCCTAGAATCAGTAATCTACATAGGTTAAATTTAAGAGAATGCTCTTTCTAGTAAAGCTGCTTGTTCTTCATTATGAACTTTTAAGAAACCTGTGGCTGGTGAAGCTGATTTTTTACGAGCTACTAAGCCTTCAAATGGTTTCCAACCGAATTCACGAATTACGAATGACCAATAGCCCATATTTTCTGGTTCTTCTTGTACCCAGAATACTTTTGCTTTTGGATACTTGTCTAATTCAGCCTGAACTTTTTTAGCAGGGAAAGGATGCAATTGTTCAACACGAACAATGGCCACATCTGTACGGTTATCTTTTGCTTGTTTATCTAACAAATCAAAATATACTTTACCTGTGCAAAGTAAAACTTTTTTCACTTTCTTGGCATCTACAAACGTATCTCCGTAAACTTCTTCGAACTTGCCATCTGTAAATTCGCTGATTGGCGATACTACTTTTGGATGACGGAATAATGATTTTGGAGACATCATTATCAAAGGCTTACGGAACTCCCATGTTAATTGACGACGCAAAGCATGGAAAAGATTTGCAGGAGTAGTAAGGTTAGTAATTACAATGTTATGTTCTGCAGCTAATTGCAAAAATCTTTCAGGACGAGCATTAGAATGTTCTGGGCCTTGACCTTCATAACCATGTGGTAATTGCATCACTAAGCCGTTCATTGTACCCCATTTAGATTCACAAGAAACAACAAACTGATCTATCATTGTTTGTGCACCATTTGAGAAATCACCAAACTGTGCTTCCCAAATAACTAACGCATCAGGATTTGCCAAGGCATAACCAAATTCAAAACCTAACACCCCGTATTCAGAAAGTAAAGAGTTATAGATTTGTAATTTTTCTTGACCTTCCTCAATATAATTCAACGAATAGTATGCATAGTTTGTCTCTGCATCATGTAGCACTGCATGACGATGAGAAAAAGTACCACGTTGAACATCTTGACCTGAAACTCTTACGGGTTTGCCCTCTAAAAGTAATGAACCATAAGCCAAAGCTTCAGCTGTTGCCCAGTTCAAAATACCGCTATCAAAATAAGATTTACGTTCTGATAATACTTTTTCAATCTGCTTCAAGGCTTTAAACCCGCTTGGCATTTTTGTCAAAGCAACTGCAACTTTATCAATTACATCTTTCGTAATACCTGTATTGGGTGAATTATCAAAATCAGCTGGTGTTGCATAACGCAATTCTGCCCAACGGTTATCTAATTTCAAAGGCACATATTCTGGACGAACTTTTTGTTTTACCAAATCCAAACGAGCTTGTAGTTCGGCTTTAAATTCGCTATCCATTTGAGATGCCAATTGAGCATCAATATCTCCACGGGCAATCAAAATTTGAGTATATATTTCTCGTGGATTTGGATGAGATGCAATATTTGCATAAAGTGTTGGCTGAGTGAAACGTGGTTCATCAGATTCATTGTGTCCATTTCTACGATAACAAACCATATCAATAAAAACATCACGATTGAACTGTTGACGGAACTCAGCAGCCATTTTTGACACAAAAACTACTGCCTCCGGGTCATCTCCATTCACATGGAATACAGGTGCATCAATAATTTTAGCAACGTCTGTACAATAAATTGACGAGCGAGCATCTTCAAAATCGGTAGAGAACCCAACTTGATTATTAATCACAAAATGAATTGTACCTCCAGTTTCATAGCCTTTTAACTTAGCCATTTGTGTTACTTCATACACAATGCCTTGTCCTGCAACGGCAGCATCTCCATGAATCAAAATTGGCAAAATCTTATCATAATCACCATTGAAATGAGCATCTGCCCTTGCACGGCAAAATCCTTCAACAAGTGGGTTGACTGCTTCTAAATGAGATGGATTAGGAGCTAATTTCAAAGAAATCTCTGCACCTGATGGAGAAATATGTCTAGAAGAATATCCTAAATGATATTTCACATCTCCGTCTCCGTGAATTTGTGTGGGAATATTTCCTTCAAAACCATCAAAAATTGCATCGTAAGACTTGTGCATGATGTTCGCTAGCACATTCAAACGACCACGATGTGCCATACCAATCATGGCTGTTTTTACTCCTAAATCAGCAGAGCGATTGATGATTGCATCTAAAGCAGGAATAGTACTTTCGCCACCTTCCAAACCAAAACGTTTTTGACCTAAATACTTCGTTCCCAAGAAATTCTCGAAAACTACGGCTTCATTCAGTTTCGTTAAGATTTGTTTCTTTTCATCTAAAGAAGGATTAAACGCTAAAGCCTCTCTTTCGATTTTAGCACGTAACCATTCTTTTACTTCTGGCTCACGGATATAAGCATATTCAAAACCTACAGAACCCGCATAAATCGTGTTCAACGACTCAATGATTTTGCGTAATGAAACTGGACCAATACCCAAGAAGTTTCCAGCTTGAAAATTTGTATCTAAATCCGCTTCTGAAAGAGCGTAATCTTTCAAATCCAAACGTGGCTGACGGTTTTTACGATTACGGATTGGATTAGTTTTTGCGAGAAGGTGTCCACGTGAACGAAAGGCTTTAATTAAGCTAATTACAGCCATTTCTTTCTGAACCGTTGAAGCATCTGGCGAAGAAGTGCCTTCACTTTTTATCCCGTTGGTTGCGCCTTCAGCGTTATTCCAACTTGCGTGAAAATCAAAACCTTTGAAAAAGTTTTGCCAACTTGTATCTACCGAATTAGGGTCTTTTAAATATGACTCATAAAGGTCAGAAATCGCTGCCGTATCAGCATTGGCAATGTATGAAAATTGATCCATTATAATATGACGTAACCAGAATTGGGACTATCGTTATTTGTTTTCTTTTTTTGTACTTATTTTATTCCAAGGCAAAGTTAAGCTATGCTTTCAAATTAAAACATAAAAATTATTTGTTTTTTATTGAAAGAATGCCAAATTTATATAGCACAGCTTTTAATGCTTCTAAAAGGGTATCTTTCTTTACAAAGTACAATAATAACTTCAAAAGTTAATTATTTTACACTATTCGTTCAGCTTTTTTAGGATTCCTGTACTTTCCTGAAATTTCATGATTCATTATTACAAATGAACTCCTGCTTTCTGGCTTAGAAATACCTAAATACGCCAGACTTCCCGTTACCTGAATCAAATTCATAGCGTAACATAATTTGATGAAAGCCTTCCTTCGCTCCTACTGCTCCGTTTGGATTACCTTTAAAGTCATAAGCATATCCTAATTGAATTTTACTGAATTGAATCTGTAAAGAACCTAAAAAGGCTTTCTCTGAAAATTCAGAACCTGTGTTTTGATACCAAAGCCCTAAACCAAAACGATTATTAAACCATGCTGTTGCGTTGAAGTCAACATCGGTTTGGGTGTTATAAGCATTTGAAAGTCTTCTGACTAATACCCCTGTTTTTAATTGTACTTGGTCGTCGAAATGAAAAACATAACCTGCCGTTAAAAATGTAGGCTGACTGAATTGGGTTTTATCAGCATTCAAATTCATCATCGAAAGTCCTGCATAATAATCATCATTATGATAATACACCCCCAAACCAAGGCTTGATTTAAAACCAGTTGTACCCAAACCTCCGCCTCCAGAAGTTATATAAGCAGGTACTTGTGTTACGCCTGCTTGAAGCCCCAAAGCTAATTTACCATCATTGGGCAAAACAAAACGATAAGCAAAGTCGCCATACAAACCTAAATTACCAATAATTCCTCCTGTATTTGTGCCAATCAATTGTTCGGCATTATATGCTTGAAAACCAATTGCCATTTTATCTTGGGCAATGGGCATATCGAAATTAAAATATTGCTGATTGGTTGAAGCCGCACCAACTGTACTAAAAAGTGGGCGACGACGATACAAAGCAGCTATACTTACTACTTCCCGACTTCCTGCATAAGCTGGGTTGACGTTCAGGGGCATCATTGGATAGGTAATATATTGTTGGTCTTGTTGAGCAAAACTTGCAAAAGAAGTAATCAATGAAGTAATCACAACAAAACTAATGAATAGACGAAGGCTTAACTTTTTCATAGGTTATTTATTTTTTGCCCGAAGTTACAAAAAAGCCTTATTGACCAATTGTTTTTATGCTTTTAAAGGAGAAATATTAAGAAGAAATCGCTCTTGTTGCATTTTCTTGTAAGGAAGATGCAATGCAAAAACCTATCTCTATTCTCAAAGATAGGACAAGCTTTCTAGGTGATAGGACAAGCTATCAAAAAGATAGGAAAAACTATCTCAGAGACAGGAGTGTCACTCTCAGAAACAGAACAAGCTATTAAAAACATAGAAAATCCCATCTCAGGGATAGGACAACCTATCAAAAAGATGGGAAAACCTATCTCGGAGACAGGACAACTTATCAAATCGATGGAAAATCCTGTCTCGGAGATAGGATTCATTTGGTTTATTGGTCAAATACATACTTAAAACCAAATAAAATTCTAAAAAGAGCTTTGAAATACTTTCTCTAAATCCCAAAGAGATGTCAGGATTATAGCAATGATTGAAATGTTGTTTACTGAACCCTGAAAGGGTGATACATTTGATGGCGAATAATGGTTATAAAGACTTGCAAAGAATCATTATATCACCCTTCGGAATTGAAAAACAGACACAATAAGCCATTCATTATTTCCCCTCATTTCTTTTCATTTTAGCAATACCAATATAAATAAGCGAGACAATGGTAAAAACAAGCGTAATAAAAAAAGTATTTATAAATACTTGCTGATAACCAAGTTGGGCTACATTCATAAAGGGATAAGGATAAAAGCCCGACAATGCTCCACGAAGCAAAATAAAAGTCACATATATCAAAGGAAAAATTAACCATGCCTGAAAATCTTTCCATTGCAGTTGGCTTTTATTCACATACACAAACCAATAAATAACATAAAGTATCGGTAAAATTAAATGTAGTAATTCATCTACTACTTTTTGTAAACCTTCAGGTTGCCAAATAGAGCGAAGCACTGCATTGTAGATAATACCCACAATTAGAATATATACTGCAATAGCTGTTAATGTTTTGGATTTTGATAAAAAACGAGCCAATGAAATTGTAGGATTCAACAGTAAAACTGTTGAAGAAATGGTGACCAATAAATTAGAAAGAATAGTGAAATAGCTAAAATATCTAATGATTAATTCGATAGTACTGGCATAGGAATTACCAAGCATAATGTATAATTGCGCAGCAAGAGCAAACCAACCAATCAAAACTAAAGTAAGCAAAAGTGACTGTTGAGCTGTAGTTTTAGGTGTATTCATTTTTACGGAAGTTTTTTGTTTTAATTTTCAGCGGAAAATTAATTAAATTCATTTGTTTTCAATCATTATCCAAGAAGCTTAACAAATTTCTTTCCTAAATGTTTATCGGTTTAGTTTAGACTTGACAAATCTTTCAATCTTTGTTCGCTATGATACAATTACAATCTCCTGCCTTTACATTTAACATTTTTCCACATCAGGAAAAACTTAGATTAGTTGTTTTTAATAACGACGAAGAATATGTCTGTAGAATTGAAAGTAAGAAAACGTTGTATCAATTTCTGGAAGAGAATAATGCAAGACTATTCAAAGGAAGACTTCAATTAATTAAAAATCAAAAGGAATTATTTGTTCAAGTAAAAGGGGAAATAGTAGGGGAATTAAGTATTGATGTTTTCAAAGAATTATTGACTACTCAGAGTACTCTATAACGCAATGCTTGTTCGGAAAGTAAATCATGAAAGGAAAATGACAAATAATGATTTTGTTTGACTACCTGAAAAACACATTGTGTCACTAATTCATTATTTCGGTTTACTCGCATATCATTATGATTGTCGCCAGTACCACCGTTTAAATGAAAATCGAGTACATCTTCTGCACTACAGGCTGGAAATTGTTTTTGAAAAGTAGTAAACCATTGTTCTCTTTGATGCCTAATCTCATCACTATACAAAGTAGCCGACGACCAAATATGTGGCAAAAGGCTATCTTTATCAGTAAGATACAATACTTCACCATCCCAACGAATCTCAGATATATTTACTTCATCATTAACATTTCGAATGATAATCAGCGTAAAATTTTCAATTCCTTCAAAATTGTATGCTTCTAAAAAAGCTTCGACAGAATCGTATTGAAAGAAATCAAGGATAATTTGTCCTCTGCTTTGTCGGTATGGAGGATTTGATTGATGTTTTTCAAAAGCACCATTCAATAAACATAATGTAAAATCATCAGACGTTGCCAACCAAGTTCCTCCCGCCTGTGCGTCTTTCGGAAAGTAAACTTGTTTTCCATTAATTGTATATTTCTTAGGCGGAATGGCTTTCGGACGAGCAAGAGTTTCATCTCGATTATTCGTCAAAAAGAAACCGTTTTGCTTGGGCAAGTAAGTAAGTACGCACATTATATTAAAAGTGATGAATTGTGAATGATGAATGATGAGCAACCCGACACTACGAATTAAAATATTGAAATACTTTTATTTAATTCGAAAAGTACCGTTACTTATTTTCCATCGACTACTCATAATGGTGATAAAGGTCTTTAAAATTATGTTCAGGCATTCTGCATGTTGCGATGCTTGATGGTAGAATAAGCTACGCCAAAATCTGGGGCAATCTGAATTTCAGGATATACTTCATTCAAACCTATTTTGATAATTGCTAAATGATGAATAGTATGTTCTATCAAATAAGTAAGTTCACGGAAAAAACTACTTGAGATTTCCATCGCTTCCTCTAAACCAAAAGCCGTTTGTAATATTAGTTGTTTATCCTGCTGATAAAGATTTAAGTGATTTATTACATTTCTCAATACTTCCAAAGTAAAATCTTTATCTACTTCTATGCGCAAATCTCTTTGGCGAGCATCATAATTTACTTCACCTGTTTCATAACCTTTTACAAGACATAGATAAAATTCTGTGATGTGCCTAACATGTTGCCCAACCGAATGATAGTGCAAAGGGGCTAAGCTTTCTTTGTACACTACATTATCTAAATCTTCCAGCAAATCGCTTAGCTGTTCGATAATATCAATGTTTATTTTCTGAAGCATAATTTTATATTTTTCTGAATTGATTTCTTGAGTTTAAGCTTAAACGTTTTTAGGATTTTATAAAATAAATCAACGCTTACTTACTGAGCGATGGCATTTACTAAAATGGTAAAAGTTACATCGTTACTCAATCCTAATGTTCCTCCTCCTACTGCCCAATCTCTTCTATTTATTGTGGTACTTCCTAAAAAAGTAGCGTTGTTTCCATCTTGTTTAAAAGTAAAAGGCACTTTAATATTTTTGGTAGTTTCTTTCATTGTCAAATCAAAATAGCCAAGGTAAGTATCTCCTACTTTTTCTATTTTGGTTGATTTCATTTTGATAATTGGATATTTGGCGACATTGAAAAAATCTTCTTTTTCTTTCAAATGCCTATTTCTTAAATTGTTTTCGGTATCTAAAGTATTGACATCTACGGAAGCGACTAAACTTGCGTTGTTTAAATCTTTGGCATCGAATTTTATGACACCCATAAAGCCTTTGAATTTCCCATCGACGGTAGCACCAAGCATTTTTATTTTGAAAGTAATACCTGCGGTTACTGGTCGCCATTGCTGTGCAAAACTGTTCGTGATGATATTTACGAAGAGTAAACAAATCAAGATTTTTTTCATAATGTTTAGAATTTAAAAGAAACTGCCAACATTGGCAAAAGGCTTTTATAACGCCATCGGTCGTTTTGTTGATTGGCTACAGCTACTTTTTTGTCGGAGGTATATTCTGCAAAGAAGAAGCTCAAACCTCCACGAATACCGATTTTATCATTCAACCAATAACGAAGAAATACTTCTGAATTTAAACTTCCTAAATCAGAATCACTCACTAATAACAAATTAAAGTTTGTTGGCTTTGCTTCCGAAACTGTACTCCCATCAGCAAATGTACGTTTGGATGCTTTGGCAATTAAATTTCCTGATTGTTTCCCTCCGAAAGTAAAACCAATGGCATCAATATTAATTCCTGCTTCTAATTTTTGAGAAAGAGAGTATTGTAAATTAATAGACAAGTTTAAGGCATTTACTTGCACTTTTTTCAAAGAAAAAGTATCAATATTGGCTATAATATCTTCCGAAACGAGTGCTGCAAAACTAGCTTTCCCTGATGTTAAATTGGCGGGTGCGGTTCTTGCTTGAATATCATTAGCAAAAAATGAGCTTAACCGAACACCATATCCAATTTTGAAACGATAAGATTTGCCGACACCAAACATTTGGGTAAAGGATATTGCAGGAGAAAATCCTTTGCCAGCAGCTAAAGCTAAATCAGTTGTTTTATAAGAGGTTTCATAGCCTTGCGAAAAACTTTTGATGCTAACAAGACTCAACAATAAACATACAAATATTTTTTTCATTATGCTTAAATTTAATTGTTTCATTGAAAAATTTCACTGAGAAAGTTTCGCACTACCAAAAAGTACACTAAATCGTTTGCACCAAACCAATACATACTGTTGTTTGTCGAGTCTAGCTTCTTGAGGAATTTCCAATACGAATGTGCCTGTTTTATCTAGTTTTACCACTGTTGTGAAATTACTTGAACGAGTATCCTCTGCCAGATAAATGTACAAATCTGGTCCTTCGTCGGTTTTAAAATTCTCAAAAGAAAGGTATTTTTTATCAGGCATTTTGCTGTCGCTGATTACTTTCACCGTTCCAGATACCGCATGAACTCCATTGGTAAACATTCCTGTGGCTTCTTCTTTCCCTTCTTGTATTACAGGACTAGGAGTATTGTTAACAGGAACGAGTTCAATATCTTTCACACAAGAACTCAATAAGATAACACTTAAAAAAGAGATGAGTATTTGTTTCATTGTTTTGTTGTTTGATTACGTTACAAATTTGAAGACTTGTCTATAATCACATTGTCGGCTAGGCGACTCAAAACAGAAAACAAGTTTTTTTAAGGAGAGAAATCTTTAATCGTGCGGAATTGAATTTAACTGACGCATAAAATTGCAAGAAAAGAAAGCACCAAATTTAATTCTTGATGCAAATTCTGCAATTTTATTAATAAATTTGGAGTGAAAAGCGAAGTAAAAAAGGCATTTTTAACTATTTGTAAGAATTTCCTTCTTAAATTCACAACAAAATAACCCTTACAAATTAAGACTGCTCAAAATATCCCCCATTCCAATTCATGGCGAAATTATTAATTATTGATGATGAAAAAGCAATTCGAGGTGCGCTACGAGACATTCTGGAATATGAAGGCTATAACATCGACGAAGCAAGTGACGGTGAACAAGGATTAGAGATGTTCAAACAGAACGACTACGATGTTGTACTTTGTGATATTCGTATGCCGAAAGTGGATGGACTAGAATTATTGCAAAGAGCAACCGAAATGGGTCGTTCTACGCAATTTATCATGATTTCAGCTTTTGGAAATGTAGAGACAGCCGTTGAAGCTACCAAACGTGGTGCTTTTGATTTTATCTCGAAACCACCTGATTTGAATCGTCTTTTGGTAACTGTAAAGAATGCCATTGAACGTGGAAAGATGATTGTTGAAACGAAAGTTTTGAAGAAAAAAGTTTACCGCTTGAATGAAATTGTTGGGGAATCAATCGCTATTCAAAAAGTAAAAGATATTACAGATAAAGTAGGTCCTACAGAAGCAAGAGTATTAATTACTGGTCCAAATGGAGCAGGTAAAGAAATGGTTGCGAAACGTTTGCACGAAAAAAGTAACCGTGCTACCATGCCTTTAATTGAAGTAAACTGTGCGGCAATCCCTTCTGAACTGATAGAATCGGAATTGTTTGGACATGAAAAAGGTTCGTTTACTTCTGCTGTTAAACAAAGAATTGGAAAATTTGAACAAGCAGATGGCGGAACACTTTTCTTAGATGAAATCGGAGACATGTCGCTTTCGGCACAATCAAAAGTATTAAGAGCTTTACAAGAAAGTAAAATTACCAGAGTGGGTGGCGATAAGGAAATCAAAGTGAATGTGCGAGTTTTTGCAGCGACTAATAAAAACTTACACGTTGAAATTGCAGAAGGACGTTTCCGTGAAGATTTATACCATCGTTTAAGTGTGATTCCGATTTATGTCCCACCACTTAAACAACGACCGGACGACATTCCATTATTGGTAGATAAATTCCTAGACGATGTGGCTAATGAGTACGGGCAGTCGAGCAAGCAAATAGAAAAAGAAGCAATGGAGTATTTACAAACTTTACCTTGGACGGGAAATGTTCGTGAACTTAGAAACGTAGTGGAAAGATTAGTGATTATGTGTAATGATTTAATTACACTAGAAGATGTAAGAATATTTGCCACACCAGTGATTTAGATTGCTTTTAGTCCCCAGATTTCAGTCATTATAAATAGGGAATTTATTTTAATAGATTCCCTATTTCCGTTTTACTACTTTGCCATAACAAAAACTTATTAAAATCTTCATCAATACTCCTTTGTAATATTGCTGATTCACTTATCTTTGCTGGTACTTCTAAAAGCCAGTGGAAGACAAATTATTATGCTATTACCTATCACATACAATCATCTAAAATTCACTAATTATGAAATACAATATTTTAATTCTATTACTTAGCTTATTCACTACCAATTCTTTTTCACAGGATTTTTTTGCACCAAAAGATACTGTCGCATATCAAAAAGGAGGTATTCTTTACAAAGACGTTCATTATGCTAAAATTGAAGATATACAACGTATCTTACTCTCCAATCCCAACCAAGAAATTTCTCAACTTTTATCTTCTTATCAATCAAGCCTAAGTACTGCTAAAGTAATTTCATTTATTGGAGGTTTTGCTGTAGGTTGGCCTATTGGTGGAGCAATAGCTGGGAAAAAATTTGATACTGGTCTTTTTGCAGGAGGTATAGGTGTTTCTCTGATTGGCTTACTCATTAATGGTGGTGCTAATACAAAATTAAAACAAGCAGTAACAACATTCAATAAAAATACTGGCAGTGGCAAAGTATCATTTCGTCCTATATTTTATCAAAACGAATACCAACAACTCAGTGCTGGACTGACTATCGGTTTTTAATAATGGCATTGTGTTTTTCTTCTACTGGCTTTTAATAATACCGATTCTTTCCTTATCTGTTATGAGAAATGTCTAAATTACCCCGTCCATTCTCATCAATAGTTTTACGTAAACAATTAAAACAACATACACATGAAACAATTAACTTTATTACTCTTAGTAGTTCTATTTACAATATCTGGCTGTAAAAAAGATGATGAACCTACGCCAGATTACACAAGTACTTTCGTTGGCACTTGGAAAGCCACCACTGTCGTTCAAGACGGACAAACTGTTAGTTTAATTGGCGACCCTGAATTTGCTTTATACTTAAAATTCAAAGCAACTGGTGTTAATAAAGTTAGTGCGATATTAAAAACAGTAATCGTTACTGATACACTTGATTCAGAAAGTGCTGAACTTAATATTACAAAATCGGGAGATACTTTTAATCTTACTGAAGTAGGTACAACAAGTAGCCCGCAAAATGGATATTTGAGATATACCCCTAGCAATGGAGAATTGAAATTTGGAAGTGTTGAGAATGGTAAAACGTCTGAATTCACTTTTAAGAAATAAAAAATGCCATTGTTGATACCCCAAACATCAACAATGGCAAAACTATTCTTTAAACAATTCTAATTAAAAATCCAGCCAAATGAAATTGATGCCCATATTGGCACTTCCAATTCTGTACTTCCTTTGCTACTTACTTGGATTGGCGTTATTATACTAAATCGCCAAAAGTTTTGTTGATTAGCTGTTAAAACTTGATAGCCTATTTGAGGCATCAATAATTCAAGTGGAATATCCTCATTATTGCCAACACCTTTATTGCTTTGATGGTTTTCATTAAAATCAATTCTGGTATAGCCTGCCCCAATAAACCAACGGTTATTTTTCCCTAAGGTAGTACTCAGCACTCCACTATTGGCAATATCATAAATTGGAAAATAAGGAGTTACGCCAATCTTTAAACTAATATAATGTTTTTCGACAGGAATATTATGCTGATAATAAAGACTGTAGTAAATATTATCCCCTCCCAATTCTATTCCGATTTGATTTTGTTTTAATGATTGTCCATTGGTAAAAAATGTTGAGAAGAGACAAATACATAAAGTAGGTATAAAAGCTAATTTCATAGAAATGAGTTTAAGTTTGATAGATATAGCGGCAAAGATAAAGTGTAGTTGGTATTATTTTGATAGGTAGGCTTTATCTTTTGCATAATACAAGTTGGAAACTCGTGTTACAGTTTAAATACTAAATAAAGAAAAAATCTGCCTATGATAAGTTTTCTCTAATGAAATTCCCTTATTTTTATAAGAATCTAATTTCATTAACATCCTTCATCATGAACAAATACGCTTTTACCTTTATTGCCTTACTTTTTGCTATTCATTCTCTTTTTGCACAGGATATTCCTAAAATTTTAGCGTTAAAAGACAGAGCTGTTCTGCAAGACCAATTACTAGAAGAACGCTTTAAGTCACTCTTGCCTTCTTTGATGCGAAAGCAAGGTATTGATATGTGGCTAATTATTGCCCGTGAATACAACGAAGATCCTATCATCAAAACGATGCTTCCTTCTACTTGGCTGAATGCTCGCCGAAGAACGATTCTGTTGATTTATGATAAAGGCGAAAAAGAAGGCTTGGAATGTTTAGCGGTAGCACGTTATAATGTAGGCACAATTTTCAAATCTGCTTGGAAACCTGAAGAAGAACCAAACCAATGGAAACGTCTTTCAGCTTTGATTGAAGAAAGAAATCCTAAGAAAATTGCCATTGATGTTTCTGAACAATATGCACATTCTGATGGACTTTCACATTCTGAACATGAGGCTTTGATAGAAAATTTATCACAGAAAAGTAAAGAAAAAATTGTTTCTAGTGAAAAACTAGCCGTTGGCTGGTTGGAAAGTAGAACACCTAGAGAAATAGCACTTTACGAAACTCTCGACCGTATTACGCATCAAATTATTGCAGAAGCTTTTTCTGATAAAGTAGTCGTTCCGGGTGTGACTACTACCGAAGATGTCGTTTGGTATTTGCGTGAAAGAGTAGCTGAACTAAAATTAGATACTTGGTTTCATCCAACAGTTGATGTCCAACGTCCAGACCCAGACAAAACGAATTGGCCTTACGACCGTCGCCCCGCAGAAGATGTGATTCTCCCCGGCGATTTACTTCATTGCGATTTTGGCATTACTTATCTTCGCTTAAATACTGATGTGCAAGAATTAGCTTACGTACTTCGTCCCGAAGAAAAAGAATTACCTGAGTATTTACGAAAAGCCTTAGCCGCTGGCAACAAAGTACAAGATATTATGACGGGTTTCTTTAAAGTGGGGATGACGGGTAATCAGATTTTAGCACTTTCCCTTCGCAAAGCAGAGCAAGATGGTTTGGTGGCTCAAATTTATTCGCATCCAGTGGGCTATCACGGTCATGCAGCAGGTCCAGCCATTGGTATGTGGGATATGCAAGGTGGCGTGCCGGGCAATGGCGAATATCCTTTGAACGAAAATACTGCTTATGCCATTGAACTGAATGCAAAAGTAAAAATTCCAGAATGGGGAAATAAAGAAGTAAGAATCATGCTAGAAGAACAAGGACTTTTTATCAATGGAAAAGTACATTATATCGACGGGCGGCAAAAACAGATTTTAACCATTCCTAGAAGAAGTACTATTCAACATTTAGGACAATAGATTATTTAGTGATTGAGTGAGTTGTGAATTAGTGATTTTCTTAATTGTGAGTTAGCAAATAGTGAATTAGCGATTAGGAATCTGCTTAAAAATTGGCACTTCGTAGCGGCAACTCTTGCTTTGCCGTTTCAGGTAAAATCAGAGAATTAATAGTTAGTAATTATTGATTAACTGAAAATCCGAAATCCAACATCACAAATCCCAAATCAAAAAAACTGTCTGATTCCCGACATCCACCATTTCCCAATTCTCCGTAAGTTTGCAACATGAACAAATTACAATTACCGCTCTGGCTCATTAAACTTACGCATTTTGAATATTGGACGTGGTGGATGTTTTACATTCCGCTTCTCCCCTATTGGTTGTATCAAGCCACTCGTACACGTTCACTTACTTTTTTTACCAATGCTGACCCTTGTATTGATTATGGCGGTTTCTTTGGCGAAAGTAAAATTGATATTCTAAAACAGATTCCTTCGGACTTTTTACCAACTTATTTCTTTGTAAAAAAAGAAACTTCATTAGCTATAATTCTTGAAAAGCTAAAAGAAAACAAGCTTGACTTTCCGATTATTTGTAAACCCAATGTAGGTGAAAGAGGCTCGCAAGTAGAAAAGATTATCGACAAAATTACGCTAGAAAAATACTTACAAAACCTTCAAGAGGATTTTATCATTCAAGAATTTATCACTTTTGAGATTGAATTGGGCGTACTCTATTATCGTTATCCCAATCAATCAAAAGGACAAGTAAGTTCGATTACACGGAAAGAGTTTTTGTCGGTAATAGGTGATGGAAAATCTAGTATTGAAGCATTAATGCAAGCCAATACTCGTGCTAGATTTCAGCTTGAAACGATGCGTTTACGTTTGGGAGAAAAGATTCATGAAGTAATTCCAGCAGGAGAAAAACGATTATTAGAACCGATAGGGAATCATTGCAGAGGCACAAAATTCTTAGATAACAATTTCTTAATCAATGAAAAACTAAATCAAGTATTTGATAAAATTGCTTTGCCAATTGAGGGTTTTCATTATGGAAGATTCGATATGAAAGTAAAGTCAATCGAAGATTTATATGAAGGAAAAAATATCCGAATCATGGAATTGAACGGAGTAAGTTCTGAACCGGGACATATCTACGACCCGAAAAACACCGTTTGGAATGCCTACAGAGATTTAGCTCATCATTGGAAAATCATTGCAGATATTTCTATTCAGCAACAACAAAAAGGCATCATGCCGATTGAAACCAAAATCATTTGGCAAGTAGCTCGTGAACATTTTGCGTAAAGATATTTTATCTCTCGCATGAGATAAAATAATATTCCGAAGACTTCAAATATCTCGTCGATGACAGATAATATCTCTCAAGAATCACTTTTTATCTCTTCCATGACACAAAACATCTCATCAGAAACATATTTTATCTCTCGCATCAGATAAAACAATACTCCGAAGACATAAAATATCTCTTCGATGACACAAAACATCTCATCCGAGACATATTTTATCACTTGCATCAGATAAAATATGTTTCGTAAACGTCTTTTTCAGACAAGCCTTTTCACCCAGTTCTTCAAAAATCCATTAAGCCCAATTAAACAGATATTTTGTTTTACCTTTGTGCTATGGAAACCAATCAAACAACAGCACAAATCCTTCAAAACTTAGGGATTGAAACTTTAAATCCGATGCAAGAAGCGGCTTTAAAAGCCATTTCAGAAGACAGCAACGTACTTTTAATTTCTCCTACAGGTTCAGGAAAAACCATTGGTTTTTTATTGCCGATTCTACAATTATTAAAGCCCGATGTACCTTTTGTACAGTGTTTAATTCTTACGCCTTCTCGTGAATTGGCTTCGCAAATCGAACAAGTTTGGAAGAAAATGTCCACAGGTTATAAAGTAAATGTATGTTATGGCGGACATGATGTTGCTACTGAAATCAAAAATCTAAGCAACCCTCCAGCAGTACTTATCGGTACACCTGGACGAATTGCCGACCATATTACTCGTAGGTCTTTTAATTTGGATGGTATCAAAACTTTGGTATTGGATGAATTCGATAAATCTTTAGATTTAGGTTTTCATGACCAAATGTCATTTATCATTGGCGGTTTACGCAAACTCAACAAAAGAGTATTAGTTTCTGCTACAAAAGGCATTAAAATTCCAGAATTTACAGGCGTTTCTTCGCCAACTTTATTGAATTTTATTCCAGAAGATAAAGTAGCAGAAGGCTTAGTAATGAAAGTAGTGATTTCAGAACAAAAAGATAAAATAGATGCTTTGTTCAACTTACTTTGCTCTTTAAATTCTGAATCTGCTATCATTTTCCTGAACCACAGAGATGCCGCAGAACGTACTTGTGAACTATTGCAAGACATGGGCATTTATGCGATTTTCTATCATGGCGGAATGGACCAAGACGACCGAGAACGAGCGTTGATTCAGTTCAGAAATGGAAGTGTTCGTTATTTGGTCACGACAGATTTGGCAGCTCGTGGTTTGGATATTCCAGAAATGAAGCACGTAATTCATTATCATTTGCCATTGCAAGCCCACGAATTTATTCATAGAAACGGTAGAACGGCACGTATGAATGCACAAGGAACTTCGTATTTAATTTTCCAACGCAACGAACATCGTCCAGCTTATGTAGATGATAATTTAGAAGAATTGGAGTTATCAGAAAATAATCCTTTGCCAAAGCCACCAGATTTTTTAACGATTTACATCAGCGGAGGCAAGAAAAATAAATTGAATAAAGTTGATATTGTAGGTTTCTTTTCACAAAAAGGCAAACTCGAAAAAGGTGATTTAGGACTAATAGAAGTAAAAGATTTCACTTCATTCGCCGCCGTAAAAAAAGAAAAAGTAAAAGAATTACTCCAAACCATTCGTGATGAAAAAATGAAAGGGAAGAAGTATAAAATTGAAGTGGCGAGATAGGTTTTTTTAAGTGGATTTGTGGAATTTAGGACTGGGGGACTTTAGGAAAAGAAAATAAAGTTTTCGAGAAGTCTTCCAATCCTAAAGTCTTAAAGTCCAATTTCTTTTAGTCCTTCCCCAAAATTAACCAACCATTGAACACTCAAAAAGTCTTTCTAATAACCCCGCCGTTTACGCAACTGAATACGCCGTATCCAGCTACGGCTTATATCAAGGGGTTTTTGAATACTAAAAATATACTTTCCTATCAGGCTGATTTGGGAATTGAAGTAATTTTAAGCCTTTTTTCTAAAGAAGGTCTTCTAAATTTATTTGCCCAAATTGAAAGTCAGGAACAAGAATTATCAGAAAATGCCCAAAGAATTGTAGCCCTCAAAGAACATTATATTCACACGATTGATGCGGTGATGCTTTTCTTACAAGGCAAAAATCCTACTTTATCGCATCTGATTTGTCAAGAAGATTTTTTGCCAGAAGCCAGTCGCTTTGCTCAATTAGAAGAATTAGAATGGGCTTTTGGAACGATGGGAACGCAAGACAAAGCCAAGCACTTTGCTACGCTTTATCTCGAAGATATTTCTGATTTGATTGTTGAATGTGTGGATTCACATTTTGGTTTTAGTCGCTATGCCGAGCGTTTGGGGCGTTCTGCTAATAGTTTTGATGAACTTCATGAAGCTTTATCGCAAGATTATACTTTCATTGATGAATTACTCATCAAGATTCTAGCATCTAAAATGCAGGAAGTAAATCCTACTTTGGTAGCGATTACTGTTCCTTTTCCCGGCAATTTATACAGTGCTTTTCGTTGCGGACAATGGATAAAAAAACACTTTCCAGCTGTAAAAGTAGCGATGGGCGGAGGTTTCCCAAACACTGAATTACGTTCACTTTCGGATGAAAGAGTATTTGAGTTTTTTGATTTTATCACTTTAGATGATGGTGAAGCTCCGCTCGAAAATTTGCTTGAACATTTGGAGGGAAAGCGAAAACTTGAAGAATTAAAACGTACTTTTACTTTGGTAGATAAACAAGTAAAGTACATCAACCATAGCCAAACGCACGATTATAAACAGTCGGCAGTAGGTACGCCTGATTATGCAGATTTGCCTTTAGACCATTACATTTCTGTCATTGAAATCGTCAATCCGATGCACAGAATGTGGAGTGATGGACGTTGGAATAAGCTCACGATGGCACATGGTTGCTATTGGGGCAAATGTACTTTTTGTGATATTTCTTTAGATTATATCAAACTTTACGAACCGATTTCTGCCAAAATTCTTTGTGATAGAATGGAAGAAATGATGGCTCAGACAGGACAGAATGGTTTTCATTTTGTGGATGAAGCCGCTCCGCCAGCGTTGATGCGTTCCTTGGCTTTAGAAATTATCAGAAGAAAACTGACTGTTACTTGGTGGACAAATATTCGTTTTGAAAAAAGTTTTACCGCAGATTTATGTTTATTACTGAAAGCGTCGGGTTGTATAGCCGTTTCTGGTGGTTTGGAAGTAGCTTCTGACAGACTTTTAGAACTAATCCAAAAAGGCGTAACAGTAGCACAAGTAGCAAGAGTAACCCGCAATTTTACCGAAGCAGGCATTATGGTGCATTCATATTTAATGTATGGATTTCCCACACAAACAGCTCAGGAAACGATTGATTCTTTGGAAATGGTACGCCAAATGTTTGAATTAGGGATTTTGCAATCAGGCTTTTGGCATCAATTTGCGATGACAGCTCATAGTCCCGTCGGGATGTATCCAGAACAATTTAAAGTACAAAAAGAAAGTGCTAAAATTGGTACTTTTGCCAATAACGATATTTTTCACCTTGACCCAACAGGAACTGACCATAGTTTATTTAGCGATAGTTTAAAGAAATCACTCTTCAATTTTATGCACGGAATTGGCTTTGATATGAACCTGAGCCAGTGGTTTGATTTTAAAGTACCTAAAACAAAAATTCCAAGAAATTATATTGAGCAAGCCATCAATCGGGAAGATGATTATAGTTTAAAACCAAGCAGTAAAATAGTTTGGTTGGGAACAAAACCGTTTACGAAACTGATTACTAAAAATCAAAAAGGAAGAGTATTGAATCTGCTCAACTTATCTTTTCACGATAAAAAAGAAAGTTTCAGTATTTCTGTCGAACAAAAACAGGGCGAATGGTTAGTTGAAATTTTAAAAGAAATTTCAGTTTCAAATAACAAAGTTTATACTTTTCAAGATATAAAAACACATTACGAAAAAGCTGGATTAGAAGATTTTGAATTATTTTGGTTCAATAAACCCGTGAATAATTTGCAAGATTTTGGTTTGTTAACACTTTAATTTGAAAATTTGAAGATGTGCTAATTTGAAAATAGATATTTCCAATGTCTTTACTTTAAAATATACGAGAAATTAAACCTTGAAATTCATTCATTTTTTAATCAATACCAATATTTATATTTCGTTAGCCGCTGTGGCTTTAACGGTAGAGACACAATTGCAATTAGGGATGCCTCCGCAATGGCATCCTTATTTATTCATCATCTTTTTTGCTACGCTGTTCGACTATAATTTGCATCGACTCGTTACAGTTCTAACTAATAAAGAAGCATTGAATAGTGATAAACATAAATGGTTAAAAGAGTATTTGAAACTATTTTATGCTTTGGTAGGATTTTCGGTAATTGGCTTTATTGTTGCCGTTTGTTTAGCCAAGAAAGAAGTATTAATTACGCTTTCTCCTTTTGCTTTAATTACGTTTTTTTATTCTTTGCCCATCTTTAAAAATCAAAAGTATTTATTCAGATTAAGAGAAATTCCTTTTTTGAAAATCTTTCTAATTTCTATTGTTTGGTCGGCTACAACGATTATTTTGCCAATTGTTCAATCAGGGAAAAGCATTGATTTTGTTCACGTTGGACTGATGCTATTAGAAAGGTTTTTATTCGTTTTTGCCATAACGATTCCATTTGATATTCGGGATATGCGAGGCGATGAACAATCTGGTCTCAAAACAATTCCATTGATAATTGGTGTTAAAAAATCTATGGTTTTAGCCAATGTTTTAACAATGCTGTTTCTGATTATCAGTCTTCTGCATTATTACGATTCTGCTTCCTTCATTTTACTTGCTTTTGTACTTTCAGCAATCAGTACTTTGTTCTTTTTAAACAGTAAAAGCCTTCAAAAATGGTCGTTTTATCATTATGGAATTTTGGACGGAACGATGCTTTTGCAGGGAATTTTGGTATGGATTTGTTACCTTATGAATTGAGATTTGAACTGTGAAAGGATTTTTAGTAATTTCCAATATCGAGTACTCTCAAATATTGGGTAGAATATTATATTCGTAAAACTAAAATTAAAAACTATTCTACTGTTAATCCACTAAATGGACCAACATCAGTTGGAAATGTTCTAGAAACGCCATTAACATCATCTGATACTTGTTCAATAATTGTTGGAATCATTCCTTTACCAACAGAACTACTACTCAATGAACCAGACGTATTAAAACTTACTTGTGCTTTATTCGCTAACGGAACAAATAAAGTATTTTGTCCTTTTGATGATTGATAAGTAGCTAAATTTGAATCATTAATGCTAAAATTTGGACTTCCATCTATAAAGTCAAAGTCTATATATCTTCCACTAGTATATTCTACGATAAGATTATTATCTTCTATTACTGGTACATCTTTAGCTGCATATAAGTCACCTCTCAAACCCTCTAAAAATATACTTCCTCTAATTTTTCTAAAATTTGAGCATAAATAAATTTTTGAAAATTTAATCTGACTATGAATAATATCAATACCATCAACCTCACTCATATAACTACTTTGTTGATTACTTTCAGATGGTAAATAACAATTCGTAAGACTAATATTTTTATTATTTTGGAAATACATCAATAAACCACGGACGTTTTTAAACTTAATATCTTCAGACTGTTCTATAATTCCTAAATCAAAGAGCATGTCACCATTCACAGAACCTATATTCTCAATGACCCAATTCTTATTAAACTTTAATACTAAAGAAGGAGAATATCCATGGGTTGTTCCAATAATACTCCCTCCCTGCCCAGTACTGTGGTCAAACTTAATATTCTTGATACTAATATTTCCATTACTCAAACCATTTTCACCATTAATACGAAAAGAACCAGCAGTTACATTTCTAACGACAAATCCGTCAATTTCTAAATTAGAAACTCCAGTCGTAGCCCTCATCACACAAAAGCCAAAGTTTACTATGATGTCTAAGAACTTCATGTTAGTTCTACTATCCGCACGGATAATTGCACCACCAGCATCATCAATATCAGCATTTCTTAATTCAATATTTTTTAGTGTGGTATAATCCCGTTCACATCTCCAAACAGATGCGGATTTTTTCTGTGCATCAAAAATAGGTCTTACTCCAGTTGCTCCTTGAAACGTAACTCTGTTTGTTCCATTTGCATATTTTGGTGCAAATGTATTTTCTAGCAAATAAGTATCAGAAGTATTAAATTGAACTATAATATCCTCCGTTATTGGATTAATTGTTAGCCAATCCTCTGCTTCTTTCAAATCATTAGTATTTAAAAATACCTTATCTCCATTTGAGTTTTGGATTGTAATCTTATTACTCGGCGATGGCGTAGTTGTAGGTGGAATTATTGTAGGTGGAGTAGTTCCTGAATTTAAACTTGTGGTTTTAATCAAACCTTTTTTAGTCGCTGTTTTTGTTTTAATAATTGTATATGGAATACATCTTGCCACACCACAATCACAAACAACTTGCTGAATAGTAACTACATGATCTGTAAAACAATCATTGGCATTGAATACTCGAACTGTATATTGCTGAAGAACAATCGTTGGATTAGGAACATCAGTTCTAAGCACACCATCTGTTGGTATTGCCGTTGAAGTAGCATACAATTTTCCGCCAGTATAAGTAGCTCCCGCACTAATATCATATCTTAAATTTGAACCAAAGCCTGCAAGTTTTATTGTTCCATCATTTTTTACCAAATCTTGGTCGCAAGTAGAATTTGTAGCAGTAGCAGTTATTCCCAGTGGTCTGTCAAAAACAACAACATTAATCAATGTACTAGCTGAACATAAACCATTACTTACCTCAACACTATAAATTCCTCCTTGAGCTGCTTGAATATTATTAAGCGGTATATTTTGTAATGATGACGTAAAGCCATTTGGTCCTGTCCAAGCATAAGTAGCAGTAGTTGGAGTAACAGAAAGCGTAACATTCGTACCAGCACAAACAGGCGAAGTAGAAGTGGTAATTACTGGATTAGGCACTGTACTAAAGGTAGCAGTTGCTGAAGTTCTACTTCCCGCAGGCGATTCACAACCACTAAGTAAGTCTTTACAAGCAACAAAATATGTTTTAGTAGCAGTTACTGGTACATTGAATGGACTTCCTGTATGCAAAACTGTAGATGAAATCTGTGAGTCATACCATACTGGCACAAACCCAGCGGCACATGTTGCTCTTAAGCCAAGGCTACCAGCACCACAGACTAAGCCCCCAGCCACCGTCGCTTGTGAAGGAGCAGCTGGAGTAGTATTGACTGAAATCGTTACAGCAGTACGATTTTCTGGAAATACTCCACAGCTATTTTCAATTGGCTTACAACCTACAAAAAAAGTAATAGTAGAAGAGGCATTGAATGAAAAACTATTTCCAACACCTATTACTGTATTAGATGTCTGTGAATTATACCACTGAGGAACTCCAACAGCACAAGTAGCCGTCAATGAAGTAATTCCTGGTCCACAAAGTACAGCACCTGTTGAACTTGACACTTTTGAACTAAAGGCAGGAGTTGTAAAAGTAACATCATTAAAACATACATCTGAGCCACTCCAAATACGAATAGTATATTTAGTGGCAGGTTTTAAACCAGTAAAAGTTAAAGATGTTGCTCCTGGAGCTAATGCTAAGTTCGCTCCTGCTCCAAAGATAGGGTTCGTCCCAAATGTTTCACCTTCTTTGATCGTAGCTTCAATTATTTTGGTAGCATTGTAAACAAGGTTTGAGAGTGTTGCCGTTCCGTTGTTATTTGGTATAAAGTTAGTACAAGTACCGAGGGTGGTAGTAATATCATTAGTAGTTACAGCAGGAGCATCACAATCGTTACATTTTAAATTACCACAAACAAATGCAATAGATTTACCCTGTACCCCAGGATGATAAGGAATAAAAGTGCTAAATCCTTTAGTGGTTAAATCAAACTTTGTAACACAATCACCCTTATAACTTGTAATATACAGATTTCCATCAGGCCCAAAAGCTAAATCAAAAGCATCTACAGCACCACTTGTTATACCTGCGTTTAAAGTAGGTCTTGGAAATTCAAAAGACTCAATTACAGCACCTGTTAAACTATTATAATGAACCAAACGATCAGGTATATTTAAAGCATCACTTGCCAAAATTGCCCAAAGACTACCATCATTAGCAAAGTTTATCCCTCTATAATTAAAACCAGATGGAGCTGTCGCTATTAGAGTTGCTGGACCTGAGAGGCTTTGATCTACATATTCAATTGTACTTGTTTCACCAGTTATATTCCAGTTTTTACTTACATATACTTTCCCTGTAGTCGGATGAATTGCAATTCCCCATAATCCAGCAGTTTTGTTATTGAAACTTGGCGATTCATAATAATTTACCACAGAATTAGTGATAGTACTTACTTTTGATATTCCGTTGTAGCTTGTAACATATAAAAAGCTTTTATCTGGAGACATGGCAAGATCTAATAAATCTTCACCAGGTATTGGTATAGGAGCTAAAAAAACTCCTTTTGCAAAATCATAAATTACAATCTCTGATTGGTTACAGCAAGTAGCCATGTAGGCAATATTTTTGTCTGGATCTACAACGATGCCTTCTGCTCCACCGCCTTGAATTGAACATGCTATTGCTCCTGCATTTGGATTACTCGTATTACCATTACCAAATTCAAATACTTCTGAACGAGTTAGAGCTTTATCTCCCGAAACTGGAACAACCCCAACAATCATGTAAGTTTTATCACAACCAACTGGAGAATTCTGAGCTTTCAGATGTAGTGAAGAAAAACTCAAACACAACAACATAAAAAAGCTCGAGATATTTCTAAATGCACGCATTGTTGGCATTCTTTCTGATGAAAATAAAGACATTATCATAACTAGACTATTTATGTTTCGTCGGAAAAATATGCCAATCATTTTTATTGATAGACAAAGGTCAAACAAAGTTTTGAACACTTTTATTAACCATGAGTTAAGATTTTTCATCATTTTACGATTGTATTTGTTCCTTCAATATGTTTTATTAATACAGTTAAAGCTTATTTTTTGATTATATTCCAAGGTAATGAATTGATATTTTTACCTATTTTCTTTCCTTCTACTAACCCCACTTCATTATCTTGACGAGTATGAATGCCTCCATACAAACGTGACATAGCAGATTCTTCAGCAGCAGCCCAAAATGAATTAAAACTCCTTGCTTTATATTCTACCGACCTTTCTTCATCTCTTGGTCTGCCAACGTGTGAATCATCTATAAATTTAAAACTTGGTCCATATAATTCAGTTAATACTGTTGCCGTAGCAGCACTCTGCACTGCATGACCCGAATAATAAGCTGGGAATGGTGGTTCTGGCCAATACAAATCCCAATTTCTATCTATATTGTAATAAATAAAAGAAAAAGGTCTTTCAGCATTAAAAATGAACTTTATTTTCCAACAATTGATAAAAGCATCAGCCACTGCCATTCCTACTTTAGCATAAGTTTCAGCCGCTTTGAACAAATTTGGTTTAGCTGTTTTTACCGCTAAATTAGCTAGATTATACGAGTGTCCGGGGGGTGAAAATGTTTGAGAAGGATCGTCTCCCCACCAATTGGCAATTTCTTTTTCCTCTTGGGTCAATGTTTTTCGTTTTGTATATACTTCATACATGTAAGCATAATATTTAGAATCAGGCTTGAAGTCATACTTTATCATTTCAGGAATCGGTAGCACACTATTCATTGGCGAGAATGTTCTGTTTTTTCCCCAATGTGGATGTAATGGCATCGCTACTGATGACTGCCCTCTCGTTGGTGCTTTCCACAAACCTTTACCAACTGGCACTTTGTAAGTACTATCAAAATTTCTTTTATATCCTTCATGTCCTCCATCCGTTTTCGACCATTCAAAAATAGCTTCAGCAATTGCCTGACCAAACAATTTAGAACGCTCGGCTACTTTTCCATCTGTTGTTTTAAGCTCATTTTGATATATCGCTTCTTCCAGAGAATCTATTCTACTAATATTTATTTGAGCAGATTGCTTGTATAATTTTTTCAAAAGAAAGGCTTGCCCAGCATTTAATGAAAGCACCCAATTATAAACTTGCCCTTTTTCTGGCTTAGGCAATTCGTTCAATCCTTTTAATGTGCCTATTAAAGATTTTTTCTTTACGTCCCCTGCTACTACACATTCATACATCGTTAAACCCAAATATCCCAGTGAACGAGAACCATAAGTTGGTGAACCTCCAGGTGTATTTTTCATTGTTTTTAAGGACATTTCTCCCCATTTCAAAGCTACTTCAGATGATACAAACTCGTTTTTAGGTACATACTTTGGGATATTAGGACGAAAATATCTTATTTCATTAAACGATGCTTCACTGCTATTAATTGATAAAAAATACAATAACAAAATAATAATGCTCATAAAAACGCTAGTTCTGAGCATGTTTTTTTCAAAAAAGGCACTCAACAGACCTTGATTGAATGCTATAGTTTTTTTTATCAAACTGAAAAATACCATAAAAATGCTTTAAATAGAGATTGTAAATACTATCAAATAGGATTCTTTATGTTTTGGATACATCTACCATCGTAAAGTACTGCTACGAAACTAATGTATTAATCTTTGAAAACTAGCTAAAACCATGCCAAATTACTTCAAAATACATTTACAGTTTCAATCTAATTCTTGTTTTAGACGTTTTTCGTAGGAATGAGGCATTCTGTAGATAGATGATAAAATACTGTAGCTTTTGTAAAATTTGTATCAAAAAAAAGTCCCTTTGCCTATTAAGCAAAGGGACTTTAAATTTAGTATAATGGGTTTTGGATGAGATTCTTATTTTTATTCATTTCATCTAACTTGATGGGCAAAAAGTAAGCTCTATCTTTCCAGTTTCTATCTTGAACATCAATAACTTTGAAAGTTGGTGTACTTGATGTTGTTTTATCAGGATTGAGTGGATACCGAATTTCAATTCCTTTGGCATTATCAAAAGTATTTGGAGCAATCATCCAACGACGTACATCAAAGAAACGATGGTCTTCAAAAGCTAACTCTACTCTTCTTTCATTTCTGTACCGTTCTAATAATGCTTGTCCACTTTCAGTTACTTCTGGCATTCCTGCTCTTTTACGAATCATGTTAATATACTGACGAGCTTCGGCATCTTGTCCAAGTCCAATACAAGCTTCGGCATAATTTAGCACAACTTCTGTATATCTAATAAAACGCCAAGGCAAATCTTGTTTCACATATTGTGCATCAATCGTTTGGTCGATAAATTTACGTAGATAATATCCAGAATAAGTACCATTCCAATCTTCAATCGGACCTTTACGAGTATCAAGACCAGCGATTACATCTACAGAATTGGTTGAAGCATTCCACTTTTCCCAAAAACCTACTTGTATTACTCCTTTAGGGTCAGAAGCGGCTACATCAGATGGTCGCTTTCTCCACTGAACTCCTTCATAAAGTATGGTTGCATAAAAACGTGGGTCACGATTTTTGTATGGATTTTTAGCGTGTTCGGTATTCGTCCAGCTAAATTTCGAACCATCTTTCATTTCATAAGCATCGACTAACTGCTGTAATGGCGTATTACTTCCCCAGCCATGATAGCCATTCGGGTTATTGAATAAACCTGGATTGTAACCATCCCAACTATCTTCTGTTTTAGGCAAAAAGAATCTTACGAAAATATCTTCTGTGTTTTCTTTCATTAAAAACATTTCACCATAATTTTTGGCGGTTGAATCGCCCGCTGCTGGAGTAGCTTTGTAAATACTGTACGCTCCTAAATCCATTACTGCTTTGGCTGCATTTTTAGCAGCTAACCAACGTGCATTACGGTCGCCACCCACATAACCAATTAATTCAGGATGAGCAAAACCACCTGCCCAAGTAGGAGTTTTATTGTATAAATCACTTGCGGCGTGTAATAATACTCTAGCCTTCAATGCCAAGGCTGCTCCCTTCGTTGCTCTTCCTTTATCAGCACCAGTATTTACCAATAATAAATTTTGAGCTGCTTTATCACAATCTTCAGCAATAAATTTGATACAGTTTTCATAAGTATCTCTAGCAGGCGTAAAATCATCCGATAATTTATAAGCTTGCTTGATAATTGGCACTCCACCATATACAGACACTAGGTTATTGTACAAATATGCTCTCAAGAAATATACTTCGCCAATTAAACGCTTTTTAGTATCAGGATTATCAAATGGAGTACTTTCTATTTTTTCAAGAAAAAGATTACAAGCACGAATGTATTTGTAAACATTTTGCCAAATCATTCCTTTGTAACGATTTCCAGACCAGAAATCCCAAACGGAATAATCACTGGCTGTTACTAAGCATTTGGTAACGTTGCTACTTCCAAAATCGGCATTATACATAGATTCATCACTCAATGATGCCATCATCATATTGCTAAAACCATGTGGAATGCCCAAGTAAATATTGTTCACAAAAGTCGTTACCAAGGCTGGATCTTTCCATACGGCATCTTCTGCAAACTGATCTAAAGGTTGAATGTCGAGGTCATTTTTACACGAAACAGTGTTAAAAAGTACAAGGACACTTGTCAATAATATATATATTGTTTTTTTCATCTGATTAAATGTTTATGTATTGCTTTCGGTGAACAAAAGTTCAACTGAAGAATAATTCGCTTTTCAAGAATCGAAATTTAGAATGTAAATGAAAGCCCTGTGTTAAACACTTTTTGAAGTGGATAACCTTGTCCACTTCCACTTCCCATTTCTGGATCAAAGTCTTGATAATCTGGACTCAATGTCCATAAATTCAGACCACTTACATAAATTCTTGCACCTTCTAAACCTAATTTTTGACTAAGCTTTTTAGGCAAAGAATAACCAAATTGAATATTTTTCAAACGGATATAATCAGTACTTTTCAAGAAATAAGTATTTCTGTTACTTACCCAATATTCATTGCTACGGTTGAAAGTTCTAGGACCTGAAGCATTTGGATTCTCTGAAGTCCAACGTTGGTCATAAAAACTTTTTAAGAAGTTTCCAATTTCACCAGATTCTGTAGAAATATAATTGGTTGCTCCGAAAGCTCCTTGAAACAAAATACTTAAGTCAAATTGTTTGTAACGAAGATTGGTTGAAAAACCTGCCGTAAAGCGAGGAATATTACTTTTTCTACTTCTGACACGGTCGTTACCATCAATTTTTCCATCTTTGTTTACATCTTCAAAAATCACATCGCCTGGTCTTGCATTATCCCAATGAGGATACGAATCAACCGAAGCTTGGTCTTTGAAAATACCAATCGCATTGTAATATAAATCGGCATTAGGGTTTCTTGGGTCAGTAGGAATTGGATAACCCGTAGTTTTTTGATAATCTGGTGAGCCTGGAGCTTCATCCCAGAATACAATTTCATTTTTAGAATAACCTCCGTTCGCACCAATTTGGTAAGTTAATTCACCAGCTTTGTTATGATAGTTAATATCAAATTCAAAACCAGAGTTTGCTACTTTTCCTATGTTTTCGCTTGGTAAAGTCAAACCCGTTGATGTTGGAACAGAAGCATTTCTTGGCCATAAAATTTGTGAACGGGTATTATAAAAATAGTCTGCCGAGAACGAAAGCTTATCTTTCAACAATTGCATATCAAAACCAATATTTGCTTGATTGGCTACTTCCCAAGTTACATTCAAATTAGGAATACGAGTTTCATAAAGTGTTTTGTTCTCTTGGTCTATTCCTAAAATAAGGGGCTGAGGAACGCCTCCGCTGTTGGCATAAAAACCATAAGAAGAAAGGTATTGCCATTCTGCAATGCGGTCGTTACCAGTTTGTCCCCACGAAGCACGCAACTTCATGTTTTCGATAAATGACACTTTATCTTTCCAGAATTCTTCTTCAGAAAGTCTCCATCCTAAAGAAACACCAGGGAAAAAACCATATCTTTTATCAGCAGGGAAAATGTACGAACCATCATAACGCCAGACAAATTCAGCCAAATACTTTTCTTTGAAATTATAATTTACACGACCGAAGTAATTTCTACGAGCATTCTGAGAAGCAGAACCATTGTTATCTTTTTGTAAATCTCCACCCGCAAAAAGTTGATCTAATGCCGTTGAAACAAAGTATCTACGATATGCCGAGAATCTATCCATTTGTCCAGAACGAGATTCCGTACCAACCATGAATTTCAAATAATGATTTTGCCCAATTGTTTTTTCATAATTCAACAAAGCATTCATCAAAATGGTATGATTATCCTCCATTTGTTCCGTTAAACGAGCATCATCAAAACCTTTTTTACCTTTAATTAACACAGGTTTTCCACTGGCATCTACTGTTTGTCCATCCCAAGAATATAAGTACCAAGGCGTTTCAAATTTCTTATCAAAACGTAAGCCTTTATCAATACTAGCAGTTGTTAATAGCGACAAACCTTTCACCCAAGGAATCTGAATATTTAATTTCATATTACTGTTCAGGTAATACCATTTGTCTTTATCATAACCAGTAGCATCGGTACTTACCACAGCTGGGTTATCGCCATATTCAATATCTGGACCAGGTGTTCCGTCTGGCCAATAGGCAGGCAAATTAGGTTTTCCACGCATTACCATTCTGAAAATACTTCCAGCAGAACGAGTTGGATAATTTCTATCTTCCATTCTACCCGAAACATCAAAACCAAAACTGATATACTTGTTAATATTGGCATCAATGTTACTCCTAAAATCGTATTGATTATATTTTGTCCCGCTATTTTTATAATAACCATCTTGACTTTTAGCACCGAAAGAAACAAAATATTTGAAGTTTTCGCTACCGCCAGAAATACCAATGTTAGCATAATTTTGTAAAGACCAAGGCTTTAAAACTGCACCAAACCAATCTGTATTTGGATAACGCCAAGGGTCTGAACCATCACTAAATTTCTGGATTTCCTGAGGAGTAAATCTTCCTGTTCTACTAGCATAAGTATCTATTTCATTCAACATGGTAGCATATTCAGCCGCACTTGCCATTGCTGGCAAACGAGTTGGCTGACCATAACCTTGGTTTAAGTTGAAAGTAATGGTTGGCTTTCCACTTTTTCCACGTTTCGTCGTTACCAAAATAACACCATTGGCAGCCTGAGCGCCATAAATAGCGGCTGAAGCATCTTTTAAAATCGTTACGCTTTCGATGGTACTTGGGTCAATTCTTTCTAATGAACGCCCAGGAACACCGTCAACTACCACTAAAGGATTATTATCTCCTAAAGTATTCACGCCTCTAATTCTCAATGTTGAGCCATCATTACCTGGCTCACCACTTGAAGTAACAGCTACTAAGCCGGGTAAACGTCCTACCAAACTATTACTTACGTTGATAGATGGCGATTGCACAACTTCTGAACCTTTTACTGATACGACAGAACCTGTAACGGTTACTTTTTTCTCAGTTCCATAACCCACCACAACAACTTCATCAAGCGACTGTGTGTCGTTTGCCAAAGTGATGTTTAATACTGACTTTCCACCAACTGTAACTTCTCTTTTTTGGAAACCAATTGAACTGAAAATTAATACCGTATTATTGTCTGGCACCGAAATTCTATACTGCCCTTTTGCATCAGTAATAGCACCTCTTTGCGTGCCTTTGATAAGAATATTTACACCTGGTAATGCTTGCCCTGCTTCGTCTGTTACTGTACCAGTTACTGTTTGTTCAGCAATTTCGATGCTTAATACTTCATTATTTTCTTGAAGATTACTGGCAGAATTGGCATTTCCAACTGAACGATTGATAATAACCATTTTTCCAGATACCTCATACGTAAGGTGTAAAGGCTTGAAAAGATTATCAAAAATTTTCGATAATTGAGCATTCTGGAAATCAACTGTAATTTTGCGATTGGATTGAATAAGCTTTGAACTAAATACAAACTTAATGTCCGTTTGCTTTTCAATTTGTGTTAGTACACTTCTCATGCCTAACTCCTGAGCTTGCAACGTTACTCTTTGATTGAGAACATTTTGGGCATTAGTATTACTCGCAAAAGTTGAGCTCATGAGCCAGATTGCAAGAAAAACTTGAGTGAGTGTAATTTTCATAGCCGTAAGTAGTAACTTATGGATTTGTAATGTTTTTTTCATACATTTGGAGATGTTTTGTTTAGGTTGAATTTGAGCAAAACAATTCCCGCACTTTACCTTGTAAAGTGTTCATTGGCTGGAACCAAAAGGGGAACTTCAAGGTCGGTAATGCTGGAACATTGCCGACTTTTTTTTGTGGGGACGGGTTTTAGTTTTTCATTGAGTTAAATAGTATTGGTTTAATTTATAATTGATTTAGTTTAAGGTCTCTTTTACTTACAGCCTTTGCTGTAAATCACAATTTGTCCGTCTAATATTTCGTAACGAGCCTCCACTCCTTTGCAAATAATGTCAAGTTTATCGAATAATTGTAAGTCGGTTAATGATGCTGTTAATGGGCAATTGGATAATAGTTCTTCATCAAACACAATATCAATACTGTAAGCTTTTTCTAAGGTTTGTAGCACTTCGCTTACAGGTGTATCTTCAAACTCAAACTGAGGTTTGATATTCTTTTTGGTGGTAATTGTTGGTAATTCTACCAATAGTTTATCCATTCTTACCTCTTCACGTGCATAAACTATTTTTTGGTTGGGTGTCAATACCACTCCTTTTAATTCTCTACTGGTAGCTTTTTCCTCTACTCTCGCATCAGACTGTGCAAAAACTGATACTTTGCCTGTTTTTACTTCTACCGTTACTTCTTTTTCCTTATCATAAGCACGAATAGTAAAACTTGTACCCAACACTTTGGTTATTAATCCATTAGCATAAACCAAAAATGGTTTTTCTGGATTTTTAGTTACTTCAAAAAAGGCTTCGCCAGAAAGATATATTTCACGAGTATTACCAACAAAATTCTTTGAATAACTAATTCTACTTCCTTTTTTAAGCAATACTAAACTTCCATCTATTAATTGAATCGGTAAAGTAACTTCGTTTTCATTCTTTACTTCTATCAATTGATTGGTATTGGCTGCAACGTATTTTTCATAAACACCTTTAGGCTGAATAGAATGATGTAAAATCTGTTGATAACTAATAGTCACGCCAATAATCAAAATTACTAGTGCTGCTATTTTAAGCCATTGGTTTTGTTTGGTGTAGAACAATTTAATTTTTTTAGTTGTGCTGTTTGCGTTCTCATCTATTTTGGCAATGGTTTGGCTGACTAATTCATCTACTTCTTCATTTTCAAAAGTGATGTTTTTAATCACTAAAGCTTGAATAATTGATTTAGCTTTATCTACCTGAGCTGTTTTATCAGGATTTTCTTCCAACCATTTTTCCCAAAAGGTATTCACTTCTCTGTTTGGACTTAATACCCAAATACGGAAATTAATATCCCAAACAAAGTCCTCTGTATCGAAGTCACGATAGTTTTTCATATAGCTTAATAATACCTTTCTATATAGCGTTAGACATCAATGGTATTCAGATACCATGAATTATTTAAAAAAATATCAAAAAAATTAAATTATTCTATTTTGAGCCTTTTTATTGGAACAAAAAGGGGAACAACAAGGCAATGAACTCGGTAGTCCAGTATTTTTTGAGTTGCTTAATTGCCATTTGAAGAAGATTGGAAGCAGTCTGCGGAGCAATATCCATAATCTGAGCGATTTGTTCACGCTCTAATTCTTGGAAAAATTTAAGATAAATAACCTCTTTTTGTCTTTTTGGTAAAGTTTCAATAACTTGTTTCATGCGTTGTGTCAATACCAAACTTGTCTCATCTTGAATAAATTTTTCTTCAATAGAAAACTCAATATCAAAAATATCATTGGCTTCAGTATAAGGGTCCGAATAGCGTAATTGCAAAGAAGCTCTGTGAATACGTCTTCTCAGCGAAGCCATTAAATAGGGTTTAACAGCAATATCATCAGACAGATGTTCACGCCTTTCCCACAATTGTAAAAATAAATCTTGGATACAATCTTTAATAAATTCTTTATCCTTAGAAAACTTCGTTCCGTAGTGAAATAAAGACGAAAAATTAGCTTTCATCAAGGCTTCAAATGCCAATTTATCCCCTTCAAGAAACCGCAACCACATCAATTGGTCTGTATAGTTTTCTGGATTAAGATTTGATAATTTCATAGTAAAGAGGACAAAGACAATTATGTTGACTGTTAACAACAAATGATAACTGTGGAAATTTACAAATAAATATTGAAATGTTCACAAACTTTCACATCTTAAAGGATTATTCAAAAAAAATAGAGATAAAATAACGAAAAGCTCACCCAACTTTTTTATCTCAATTTCATCTACGTTAAAATAAGTAATTTCATCAAAAACATAAACCTATCACTCAAAATGTAAAATTTTTATTTAATACTCTTTGGACTAAAATATAATTATTTGAAAACTCAATCTGAAATTATAAAACGTTGTTTGAAAGGAGATGAAAATGCCTTTAGCACACTCTATCATCAATATGCTTCCAAAATGATGGTTGTTTGTATCAGGTATTCGCATGACCGAGAAGAAGCTAAAGATCTTTTACAGGAAGGGTTCATTAGAGTCTTTCAACATCTCAATCAATTTAAAGGAGAAGGCTCATTTGAAGGTTGGATTAAAAGAATTATTGTGAATGTAGCCTTAGAATTCTACCGAAAAAATACCAATCAACGACATATTAATGAAATCGCTTCCGATTATGAAGAACAACATCCTATTTCATCAGAAGATATACTTAGTAATATTCATGCTAGAGATTTACTCAATTTAGTACAAAAACTTCCACCAACTTATAGAATGATTTTTAATCTTTATGAATTTGAGGGTTTTAAACACCAAGAAATTGCAAAACAATTAGGCATCTCAGAAGGAACATCAAAATCTAATTTATTTGATGCTCGTAAAATTTTACAACGTTTGGTTTCAGAAATGATGAAAGAAATAAAACATTAACAACAATGAGCGAACAAGAATCAGAAAATATAGGAAAGGTTTTTAAAAATGCTATTGAAGAAATTTCAATGGCACCTCCAAATGGTGTTTGGGAAAGCCTCCGTATGTTAGCAATACAAACTCAACTAGCACGCTACAAAGGCTTTACAACATGGCTAAGTTTTTATTCGAGTATCATTACGATACTTTTGGGTGGAGCAATTTATCTTTTATTACTAAAGAATTCGGAAAGCCCAGCTACCAAAATACTTTACAAAAATCAACTTGTCAATATTCATGACTACGATACGATTTTTGTAGATAGAGTAAAATATGTGTATGTAAAAGAAAAAAACGATGCGGTTTCTGAGGATATTTCAACTCAAAATCTGGCAAATAATTCAGAAGTAAGTAATGATGACAATCATGGTAATCGTAACCAACTATTTAATACTAATCCAAAACTACTTGCCGATGATCAAACTTTTACGTTAAAAAACAAAGATTCACAGCATTCAAATAACAATATTTCAACTTCCTCTGGCGAATCCGTAAATTTAATCAATTCCAACAGTGAATCAATATCGCCACAAATAGTACGAATGACATTAAAAAAACTTGATTACAAACCTGTTAATGGCTATTTCAATCTTCCAAAAATAGCCTATCATCAATCAAATAAAACTAATCCAGATATAACAATTGAAAAACCAGAAAAACCTAAAATACCATTGATGAATAGAATTGCTATCTCTGCATTCTATTCGCCAGAGTACAGTAATTTAACAGTTTATCGCTCTGAACCAGAAGCTTTTAACTATGGAAATGAGCAAATAGCTCATTCAAATTCTTATGGTTTAAGAGCCAGTATTGATATTAATCCTAAATTGAGTATTTCGACAGGTATTGAATGGGCTAATATTCAATTTGCTAGTTCAATCAGGAAATTTCCAATTCAAGCGGAATTAGTCAATGGAAAAGCTACTTACTTGTACAAAACAGTATTTGGCGTAGCCACAATTCCAACAGAAGAAATGACAACTGTTCCTGCCATTGGCAATCCAATTACTTTAGAATCGGAGGATGAGCATACTGTTGGTTTTATCAGATTACCATTATCTCTTCAATACAATGCTTTTCAGTGGAAATTAAAAAAAGGAGGACGTAACCAAAGGTATTTATCGTTGTATGGAAGCGGAGGAATTAGTTACAACTTACCATCTCATCAAAAATTAGCCGTAGAAATTTATGAAGCTGATGGGCATGACTATTATACAACTTTAGGAAATTTCAAGAATACACAGTCTTTTTGGGCATATAATTTAGCATTTGGGGCTGCAATAGATTTGACACATAATGCTTCTTTTTGGATTGAACCCAATTATAATAAAACAATAGACAGCTTTGTGCGTGATTTACCTTTAAAATCATATATTCATAATCTTGGCGTGAGATTTGGAGTAAAATGGCATTTTTAATGTCTTCTAAAATTTAGAAAAAAACGATAAATAAATGCGTTGGTGTGATTTTTGGCACTAACGCATTTATTTTTTTGCCTTCACCCAACCTTTTTTTTCAATTCTCATCTTATCTGAAATAACAAAACAAAACCACATTAACTTTCTTCTCAATGAGTAACCAAGAAAAAATTAATCGTAACGAATTTTTAAAAAGTTTAGGCGTAAAAGGTGCTGCTCTCCTCGCCATTTATTGTACAGGCTCAAGCCTAACTTCATGTAAAAATGAATCCAGTATTAGTCCAACACAAACAGGCGAACTCCTCAATTTAGATTTAACAAGTACAGCAGCAGCGGCTTTAAAAACTGTTGGCGGATACATTCGTCAAAACAATGTAGTTGTTGCCAAAGTAAATGCAACTGATTATGTTGCCGTTACACAAATCTGTAGTCACGAGGGTAGAAATGAAATTACGTTCACCAATAATCAATTTTATTGTACCGCTCACGGTGCTGCATTTAATACTTCAGGAAAAGGACTTAATGGAAATGGAAGTGGCGGCATCAAAGTATTTAAAGTAAGTATTACTGGAAATATTTTGACGGTTAGTAATTAGTCCTTCTTTAAGTTATTGTTAATACTATAAATTGACTTATGAAAAATTCAAGTTTTATCGCCATACTTCTTATGATTGGGTTCTTTACAATTGGATGTAAAAACTCAAAAGGTGACCCTGCTCCAACAGATATTGTAACACCTGCAAACCCAACTGATAATACGTCAGGCAATACTGCAAACCCAAGTACGGATACTGGAGGAACAGGTACTGCCAATAATTGTGGAAACGCAACCGCCAATGTTTCCAAAGGAGATTCTGTTTGCTTCAATACACAAATTCTTCCTTTTTTCGTAAGTAATTGCGCAACTAGTGGCTGTCATGATGCCAAAACTCGTGCAGATGGTTATGAGTTTACCTCATACGCCAAGATTGTCCAAAAAGGTATCACCACTGGTAGTCCTAGTAAAAGTAAGCTTTATACTGTAATGATTAAAACAGATGGGGATAGGATGCCGCCAGCTCCTTCCCAAGCTTTATCCAAAGTACAAACAGATATGATTGCCCAATGGATTACTCAAGGAGCCAAAAATGTAGATTGTGCGGTAGTTGTTGACACTCAAAATGTTACTTTTTCAAAAACAATTATGCCTTTATTAGCTACCAATTGTTTAGGATGTCACAAAACTGGTTCAATTTCTGGAGGAGTAAATCTTGAAAACTATGCCAGCGTAAAGATTTATGTAGATAATAAAAGATTATCTGGAGCAATCAATAATATAACTGGCTATTCGCCAATGCCACCCATCGGAAAACTAACAGATTGCCAATTAGCTGTTGTAAAAAAATGGATTGATGCAGGTGCAAAAAATAATTAAAAATAATACCCAAAGTAAACAATTATTCGTGTTGACTTTGGGTATTATTTTAATGGTAAAATCAATAAAATTACTTTACAGACAAAATTTTAAACTCTGTCCTTCTGTTTTCTTGGTGTTGTTCTTCGCTACAAGAAACGCCATCTACACATTCGTTAATTGGCTCAGTTTCGCCATAGCCTCTAGCCATTAATCTACTCGTATCTATACCATTTTCAACTAAAAAATCTACTACAGCTTTTGCTCTTTTTTGTGATAATTCTAAATTGTAACTCGCACTTGAACGTGAATCTGTATGCGAACGAATCTCTACTTTCATTGTCGGATATTTTTGTAGAATTGGTAAAATTGTTTTTTCTAATTCATGAGCAGCATCTGTACGAATAAAGAATTTATCTCTGTCGTAATAAATATTTTTCAGTCGAATCACATCTCCTTTAGCATACATTTTTTGCACATTTTGAAGTGGAGAAGCATTATTTTCAGTACTTTTAATTACTTCGTTATTGGTAGCATAATCGTCTTTTTCGGCAATTAATTTATTTTCAGTATCAGGCTTTACTTCAAATTCATAACCACCGTCTTCTCCAGTAATTACAGTTTGTTTAGTTTTATCTTTTTGGTTTTCTAAGGTTACTTGTACTCCTGCAATTGGTTTTTGATTTACTTCCGACTTTACAATTCCTTTCAAAATAGAAGTATTCGATTTTTCAAGATAAATGGCTAAAGTTGTGTTTTGAGCCGTATTACTTCTGGTAGAAAAGGTAATAGCATTCATCAAATAGCCTTCTTTAATGGCTTTGAATTCATATTCTGAAAGCGATTGTAAACAGATTGAGATTAATCCAACCGAATTGGTTATTTTCAATTCCTGATTCTCTCCATTTATCACACTTCTAATGTCCACATCAGCCAAAGGTAATTTGGTCAAAGCATCATAAACGACGATATTGAGTGGATGACACTCTTTTCTAAAACTATAAATATTATCATCATGAATTCCCTTTTTTCGGTTGGAAGAGAAGTAACCTGAATTTCTGCCCCCATCAGTAATCAATCCGAAATCATCTTTTTCAGAGTTCAATGGTGCGCCAACATTCACGACATTTTCACTGAATTTTCCATTTTTGTATTCCACGAAAAAAATATCCAAACCGCCCAAACCTTCATGACCATCCGAGGCAAAGTATAAATTATTATTTTCATCGACAAATGGGAACATTTCATTGCCTTCAGTATTGATTTCTCTGCCAGCATTCACTGGTTTTCCCCATTTGCCATCGTTATATTCAACTACATAAATATCGGTTCCACCAAAACCTCCGGGCATATCTGAAACGAAGTACAATTTTGTATTATCAACATTCAAAGCTGGATGCCCGCACGAAAACTCATCATTATTAAAAGGCAATTCTTTTACATTACTCCAACTTTCTTTATTCAAATTAGCTGAATATAATTTCAAGCGATTTGTTCCATCTTTTGATTCTCTGGCTCTGCCTTTGTTATAATTATTTCGGGTGAAAATAACTTTTTTGCCATCTTTGAAAAAACTTACTGGTCCTTCGTGATACTTAGTGTTTAGAATTCTACTGAAATCTTCAATCTTGGATAAAGGCGATTCCTGTACAAGTGTTTCATTATTGCTTGCAGACATTCCACCCAAAGCGGCAGCAGATTGTAAACCCATTTTGGGAGATAAAAGAGCAGTATCTGGAACGAAATATAGATTCAAAAAAGGTGTTTGGTTCCAACCAAAAACACGTTTAATAATTCCTGCTTCGTCACGTGCAGAGGAAAAAACCAAACCCCCATTATAATACATTGGACTAAAATCTGCTTGGCGAGAATTAATAGCTAAGTATTCTACTTTATAAGAAGATGAATCACGATAAAAGTGGCTCATATCCATGTATGAAACCGTAAATCGTTTACCTCTTAAATCGGCTTTTTGTTTTTCCCCGTACAAAGAGTAATATTTCTGCGACTCACGATATTTCTGATTGGAAGCCAATGCCTGAGCATAGTACAAATATTGTTCGCTTTCAACATCAGGAAAATCTTTAATTAAATTAGAAAATACTCTTTCTGCATTGCGAGTATCCTGTATTTTTCGATAGGAAAAAGCTAATTTTTTTAAAACTTCTAACTTGACTTTTGGGTCTTTGTTTTCTTTTAAAAAGTCCTCATATTGACGGATTGCTTCTAGATAACTCAGTTTTTCAAATTGATAATTAGCTTCTTTAAGTTTAGATTGAGCATACAAATTCCCAAATGTGCAGAAAAAAAACACAAATAAAAGTAATCGTATTTTAAGGATTTTGTTGTTCATTAATCAATTAAAGATTTGTTGAATAGCTTAGGCGTTTAAGTCTGATACAATATTCATTGTAAAAATGACAAATAACGTGCCAAAACTAACATAAGATTTTTAGCTTTCTAGCTTAAAGTCAATAAAAAAGGTTTGGAGTGCGTCCAAACCTTTTTATAATTACACTACAATTAAGGATTAAATTTTCACCGCTTGGCGAGCGATTAATTTCCAATCATTTTTTGTTTTTTGAAACACTAATAAAATACCCAATTTCACTGTTCCAGCCACACCACGATTATTAGTTTCCGCATATAATTTATGACGAACAATAGCGGTTTTTCCGAATACTTTAATGGTTTGCTCAGTCAAATCCATTGTTTTGAAATCTGAATCACCATTCATCAAAGTTTCGATTAAATGAGCTTTGCCTTCTAAGCTTCCACCAGAGTGTCCGTAAGTCAAGCCTTCATCAAGGATTTTCTCTAAAGTAGCTTTATCAGCATCAACCACAGCTTTTCTGAAAGTTTCTACCACAGCAGCAACTTTCGCTTCATCGTCAGATTGTGCTTGGCTAAGCCCTACAGTTCCTAATAAAATAGTACCTAACATTAATAATGTTTTCATTCGTTTAAGGTTTATTATTAATTACTTTTTAGTATTGCTTTTTAATAACCAAACGGCTAAATTCTTCGCTGCTTTGAAGTTTTCAAACTCCATTGGCAAACGTTTTCCGTTTAAGTATTCATTGTAAATCCAAGGGTCGCCTATGGCAAAAACCGTTCCTTTGCCAACTTTAGCCACCGCCATAATATTATCACTTCCTTCAGTTACAACAGCTTTTGCAGGTGCTTTTACTGATAAAACTGATAGCTCTTTTACAAATACTTTGCTTACGTCTTTAAAAATAGGGTGGTTCGCAGGAATCGTTACTTTCCCTTGTTCATACACATTATTTTTTACCATGTTGATACTTTTCCCAGTAAACTGAATTCCAAATCTAGCCGCTAATTTATTGAAATGAGGTAATTCTACATTGGCAGAATCGTTTGCCATTAATACTAAATTCCCTCCTGCTTTTACCCAATTTTCAATGGCTGCAATGTCTTGTGCATTTACATAATTAGGATTTGGTGTTTCTTTTTTAGTATCTGGGTCAACGATGATATATACATCTAAATCTTTCAAATTATTAGCTCTTGGTGCGGTTGAAACTGTTTTTAATTCAGCACCGTAATTTTCAAAAATACTTCCTAATAAAGTAAAACCTGAGTCTTTTCCATCATACCAAGTATAGTGATAAGGTTCTGTAATGCCTTCACGAGTAGTACGCATTTCGTGGTTGAAGTAATTATCTAAACCTACTTTTTTGCCTTTTCCAACAGCCAAATCTTCTGCAATTTCCATTTCAACACTTGCCATGATAAATGGTGCCATTCCTTTTAAATCATCACGACGAATTGGTTCTTTCAAGTAATATTCATAACTACCATCACGATATGGATTTCCACCTAAACCACTAACTAACACTACTTTTTCTAAGTGATTGATGCCGTTACTTTCTGTAGAAATAAAGTTTCTTAAAATTCCATCATATCCTTTTTTAGCATTTTGTGAGTATGATTTATCGAGATAACCCATTCTAACGCCTTTTGCCAAACCGTAAACCATCATTGAAGAACCCGAAGCTTCTAAATAATTGCCTTTCCCGTTTAATTTATCTACAACTTGATACCAACAACCTTCTTTAGGATCTTGGAATTTCACAATTGCCGATGCCAATCTTTGGTAAATAGCAATCAATTCATTGCGTTTGGGATTTTCTTTCGGGAAAGTATCCAATACATCTGCTAAAGCCATGATGTACCAACCGATTGATCTTCCCCAGAAATTTGGTGAGCGACCAGTGGTTTTATCAGCCCATTTTTGTTCACGACTTTCGTCATAACCATGATACAATAAACCTGTTTTAGGGTCACGTGCATTTTTTTCCATCCAAATAAATTGGTTGGCTATATCATCAAAATTCTGTGGTTGATTGAACGCTTTGCTGTATTCTGCATAAAAAGGTTCTACCATATACAAACCATCTAACCACATTTGGTTTGGATAAATTTGTTTATGCCAAAAACCACCCTCTTTAGTACGTGGTTGTTCCGAAATTTGTTTTCTTAATAAATCTGCCGCTAGTTTAAACTTCTCTTTGCCAGATTCACGGTAAAGCATTACCAAAGAACGACCACCCGTGATATTATCAGAATTGAAATTATCGTATTTATAAGTTCTGATTTCACCTTTATCGTTTACATAAGAATCCATATTATTCAAGATGAAACGATAATATTTAGCATCACCAGTACGGTACCATACTCTTTCAATGGCTTTTAAAAGAATGGCTTGTTCATAGTCCCAACGAGCACGTTTTCCTTCTTCTTTGTAAGTAATAGAATCTTTATGAACGTCTAGCATAATATCTGCCATTCTTTCAGACCACTTCATTTGTGCGAAGGAAGTATTCATAGAAAAGAAAAGGCAAATCCCAGCAAGAATCACAAAGGACTTGCTAAAAGTTGGAAGAGTAAAAAAAGGTTTTCTTTGCATTTTTTGATTAAATAATTATGATTGAGGAATTCGAGTGAATTTTGAATTAGTACTGTACTAAGAATTAAAATATATGTTCAAATGTTTTTTAACTAATAATTTGAGGTAGCAGCAACCTTTGCGGTTGCCGTTTCATTCGAGGCAGCTAGCTGCAAGTTGCCACTACATATTATTTGATATAAATAACAAAACATTTTGGGCTATGAAAGAAGTCTGTCCAGCAATCAGTTGAACGACACAGTACAAACAGATAATTTATTGATTTCTAAAATGTTAATCATTAAATCATCATTCGTCAAATTCCTCAATCACTTAAATTTCTACTTGTTCGTTCTTTGGAGCGAAAAAGTGCATAATAGCCCAAGCTAAAATATAGGCACTTCCACAGAGTAAAAAGATAATATTGTAGCCTGAATTGATATCGCCAGCAGCTTTGTAAGAATCCAACAATGAACCTACAATAATTGGGAAAATCATCCCTCCTACTGAGCCAGCCATTCCACCAATACCAATCACAGAACTAATCGCTTTTTTAGGAAACATATCCGAAGCCACCGTATAAATATTAGCACTCCAAGCCTGATGTGCCGCTGCCGCAATACTGATTAATGCCACTGCTTCCCAAATATTTGTTGCATAACGAGCTGCCATAATTGGCACCACGCAAATAGCAAAAATGAACATTGATACTTTTCTAGCTTTTGGAATTGCCCAGCCTTTTTTGATAAAGTAACCAGATAAATATCCTCCGCCAATACTGCCAATGGTTGTTGCCGTGTAAACCAAAATCAAAGGCAAACTTGGCTTTTTCAAATCCAGATTAAAGGTTGTTGAAAAATACGAAGGCAACCAAAATAAGAAAAACCACCAAATTGGGTCTGTCAACATTTTTCCGAATACAAAAGCATAGGTTTGTCTGATTCCAAAAAGTTTTAACCAAGCTACAGGCTTTTCATTGGCATTTACTTGTTCGGCATCACTATGAATATACTCATATTCTGCCTTTTCTAATTTTTTATGTTTTGATGGAATTTCATAATAAATAATCCAAAAAACTAACCAAATAAAGCCTACTCCTCCTGTAACAACAAAAGCCATTTCCCAGCCATAAGCTCCCAAAATCCAAGGAACCATGATGGGTGCAACTACTGCTCCGATGTTTGCTCCAGAGTTAAAAATTCCAGTCGCTAAAGCTCTTTCTTTTTTAGGAAACCATTCAGCCGTTGCTTTGATTGCCGCAGGAAAATTACCTGCTTCGCCTAAACCCAAGGCAGCTCTTGCTAAACCAAATCCGAAAGTACTTTTGGCAAAAGCATGAGCAATTGCTGCAATACTCCATAATATCACCGAAATGGTATAGCCTAATTTTGTACCAATCTTATCAATAATTCCACCAAAAGCCATCAAACTAAGCGCATAAGCAGCCTGAAAGGCAATTACTATTCTGCTATAATCTGTTTCTGTCCAGCTAAATTGTTTTTCTAAAGTTGGTTTCAAAAGACCTATCACTTGTCGGTCTAAATAATTTATGGTAGTAGCAAAAAAGAGTAAAGCAACTATTTGCCAGCGGTACTTACCAATCGTCTTGTTCATTTTTATGGGATTTGACTGTAAAATCTTTGATTAATATTCATTCTTTCATCTGAAAAAATGACATTAATCATGCTTTTCATTAAAGAGAAAAACGCTTTACTTTTACTTGATTTCGAAAAAATGATTCTCAACGTATAAGTAACTTTAGTTTATTTTTCCCTTATAGTATTAAATAGATTTTCAAAAAATCTATCCTCAAAAAACAAATTTAAAAATCCACATAACTAGATTATTTCAAGAATTAGCATTTTGAGCTATTACTTGCTCTAAACAAAGGCTTAGTTAAACATATCTCTTAAAGTAGAAGGATACAAACATTTTATTGAATATTTTTCCCAAATCTTTTCGGGAACGTTGCCATTAGTGTAAATTTATATTTAGGTAAGAGATTACAGTGCTATTTTATCAGCAAGATTTAAATCAAAACAGATAAGTAACAACGGGAAAAGAGAGGAAACATTTTGTACAATTCAAAGAAACAGCATTTTGGAACATATAACAATTAAAGATATTGCCAAAGCCTTAAATCTCTCGACTTCAACCGTTTCGAGAGCATTAAGAGGAAGCCATGAAATTAACCCAGTCACCAAACTTTTGGTGATGGAATATGCCGAAAAATTCAATTATCAACCCAACCCAATTGCACTAAGTTTAAAGGAAAATAAAAGTAGGTCTATCGGTGTAATCGTACCAGAAATTGATAATCCTTTTTTCTCACAAGCCATCAATGGTATTGAAGATATTGCTTACAACAAAGGTTATCAAGTAGTTATCTTCCAAAGCCATGAATCTTATGAACGAGAAGTAATTAACACACAGCATATTACTTCAAGACGTGTGGATGGTTTATTGATTTCACTTTCGGGACAAACGACTAATGTTGAACACCTAAAAAACTTGCATGATAAAGGATTACCCATTGTGCTATTCGACCGTATCTCAGATGAAATAAACACCCATAAAGTGATTTCAGATAATTTTGAAGGCTCGTTTAATGGCACTGAACATCTTATCAAAACAGGTAGAAAAAGGATTGCACACATTGCAGCTTCTCCACATTTATCAATTTCCAAAGAAAGGGTAAAAGGTTATTTGGCAGCTTTGGCAAAACATAATATTCCTGTAGATGAATCTTTATTGAAGTATTGTAATTATGGTTTGCAAGATATTGAAGTGGTGATAGACCAACTTTTCGCCAACGAAACACCACCCGATGCTATTTTCACCGCAAGCGATAGATTGGCTTTGGGTTGTTTAAGTACTTTGAAAAAAAGAAACATCAAAGTGCCAGAAGATATTGCTTTGATAGGTTTTACTAATTTAAAAGTAGCGGCACTTTTAGCACCATCGCTCAGTACCATTGTACAACCCGCTTTGGATATGGGTAAACGTTCGGCAGAATTGTTATTTGATTTAATAGAAAACACTTCTAAACTGCCTAAAAGCTATCGGACTTTTAAATTATATACAGAATTGATTGTTCGAAATTCTTCTGTAATGAAAAGTGATGAGGAAAGGCTTTAAAATAAAACAGCAGGCATGATTTAGTTTCATGCCTGCCATATTAAAGATTACTTACAAACTCTTTAAAACATAAACTCCGCCTTTAATGGTTTGGAACTCATAAGCATTAAAGTTTTTAGCTTTTTTCAAACTTTGATTTCCTACTAAATTAAGTGTATTTGGTGTTTTGATAATACAATTTCCGCCTATCGACGAACGAATTACCAATTGTGTTACTTGCTTGTTTTTCCAAGTAATGTCTATTTCAAAACCACCTCTGGCTTTCATTCCTTTGATTTCTCCATCCTGCCAATCGTCTGGAATAGCTGGCAAAATATTAATCAAACCATCATGACTTTGAAGTATCATTTCTGAAATACCAGAAGTACCACCGAAATTACCATCTATTTGAAATGGAGGATGTGCACAGAATAAATTTGGATAAGTACCACCTCCTTTTGTATAAGTTGTACCTTCCATTCCTGTAAGTTTTAACAACTCACGCACTAATTTATAAGCATGATTTCCATCGTGTAATCTTGCCCAAAAATTTATCTTCCACGATTTACTCCAACCTGTTCCATCGTCTCCTCTAATTTCTAAGGTTTTCTTTGCAGCATTTGAGAAATCAGGTGTACGCAATGGCGAAATCTGGCGACTTGGATGCAAAGCAAATAAATGCGAAACGTGTCTATGTTGTGGGTCTTCGTCTTCCCAATCTTTATACCATTCTTGTAAATTTCCTTTTTTACCGATGTGCAAAGGATAGAGTTTTGCTTTCTTTGCAATTAATTCTTTTCTGAAAGCTTCGTCAATACCCAACTTTTCAGAAGCTTCGATGGTGTTGGTAAATAAATCCCAAATGATAGCCATGTCCATCGTACTAGCCACAGAAACCGTACCTTTTTCTCCTTTTTCAGTAATAAAAACATTCTCTGGCGAAGTAGAAGGTGCTGTTACTAAATAGCCATCTTTATCTTCAACGAGCCAATCTTCACAGAAAATAGCGGCTTCTTTCATCAATGGATAAGCTTTGTTTTTCAGGTAATTTTTATCTCCTGTAAAAGCATAATGTTCCCATAGATGTTGGCTTAACCATGCTCCGCCCATTGCCCAGTTTGCCCACATAGGCGAACCTTTTCCTTTATCTCCTACAGGATTTGACAATCCCCAAATGTCAGAATTATGATGAACCGTCCAGCCACGAGCATTGTAAAAATTCTTGGTGGTTTCTTTACCCGTTTTAGCCATGTAGCCAATCCATTTCAATAATGGCGTGTGTAATTCCGAAAGGTTACTCATTTCTACCATCCAATAATTCATTTGCGTATTGATATTGGTGGTGAAATTACTACTCCAAGGCGGGCGAACGGAGTTGTTCCAAATACCTTGTAAGTTGGCTGGAATACCATCTGGACGAGAACAAGAAATCAATAAATAACGACCAAATTGAAAATAAAGACTTTCTAAAGCAGGGTCTTTCCTTCCATCTGCATATTTTAATAATCGTTCGTCAGTTGGTAAATCTACGCTTGGGTTTCCATTTAAAGTAAAGCTTACACGATTGAAATAACGTTGATAATCAGCAATGTGAGCTTTTTTCATCACATCTACATTTTGATTTAATGCAGCTTGTAAATACTTTTCAGCAATGGCTTTTTCATCCTTTCCTTCAGAATCAGGGCATTTATCAAAACCGTTAAAACTACTTCCAACCGAAATAATTAACACCGCTTCACTAGCATCTGAAATAGAAATTCCAGAAATATCAGTACTTACTTTTCCGTCGGTAGATTTTACTTTAATTCGCCAGTCGAAGCGAACGCCACCACAACCTGTTGGGTCGTCATAAATAACAGGCTGAGCATTATAACCCACATAATTTGGGTCGGCATGAGCAGGCGTTTTTCCTCGAACTACCAATTGATTTGTACCTAATACTGATTTTTTGATAGGATGCTGTGCAGCGGTTGAAGCCTTAAAATTTAATGCTCCTTTGGTACTTGCCTTTAAGCGAATAATCATTACTTGGGCTGGTGCAGACACAAAAAATTCACGAGAAAATTCTGTATCTCCTACTTTGAAACGAGTACTAGCGGTAGCATTAGCGATGTTTAAATCTCTATAATAATTACTTACTTCGCCTTTCAAGTTTTGTTCTAAACGTAAATCACCAAGTGGTTGATACGCCTCTGAATAAAGTCCTTGGAGTTTGTGGGTAAGTTGTTCTGCCTTTTTATAATCTTCCTTAAAAAGTGCTTCTCTTACTTCTTTCAAATACTTTGGAGCCTCTGGATTGGGATTTGTATTAACGGGTTTTCCCGACCAAAGAGTTTGTTCATTCAACTGAATTAATTCATTAGCTGGTCTTCCGAAAATCATTGCACCGATACGTCCATTACCAATTGGCAAAGCTTCATTCCAGTTTCTAGCTGGCTGTTTGTACCAAAGTGTCAGGTTCTTTTGGGCAAAAGAACAAAGTGTTTGGCTAAGTAGTAAAATAGCTAAAAAGGTTTTTTTCATATAATTGTTATTTGTGAGTTGTGAATGAGCATTTTTGTGATTATTGTGGAATTTTATGCTAAAAAACGCCTCATTCTTCACTAAATACTCATCATTAAAAGAATTTTCTAAATCCTTCCCAGCGCACTTTCCATTTTCCATTTTTAGGAATACCAGGATTTATCGTTTTACATCCATCATAGCCTCCGCACATCATCGCTACTGCTGTTAATAATCCTCCATTGCCGGGTAAATACAAACGTAAACGAGCATCTTGAAAATTATGTCCGTTAGGCAAATACGTGTTGGTTCTAATATCCATCATCAAGGCATCAATCGCTTTTTCTGGTTGGTTTAATCGAGTTGCCGTCATGGCAACCATCGGAAAATCCCAACCCCAAGTATCATCCCAATGCCAAATCTTCCAGATTTTATCGAAAGTATTTTGCATGATTTGTTTATCAAGCATTTTACTTGCTGGCAACATTCCCAAAGTACCCAATACACTTGGATGATCTGTTAAAAACACTGGATTCGTATAAGAATCTGTCGCATTTTCTGTAGCCAAATAAACGCCATCTTGTACAGGCAAAGGCGATAGTTTTTTCAAAACATCATCCCATTTTTCATTTCTTTTTAAACCCGAACGTTCACGCCAAATTTGTGCAGTTGATAAAGCCCATTGCCAATAAGCCAGTTCGTAAGTCGGGTTAAAAGTATCTTCAGGTTTAAAACGCTCTTGAGCAGGAATTACTCCTTTTCCTAAAATGTATCGACCTTGCTCTGGGTCGAAGTAAGCGTAAGAAGCCATGAATTCGGCTGTTTTAAACACTAAGTCTTTATACTTTTCTAAAGTAGCTTTATCTTGATGTTTACGATAAGCCAACTCAGCGAAAGTAATAAAATGTGGTTGTTGCCAAAGTAAATATGCACCCACCGACGAAGGTGCTTCTTTCCCATCTGGGTCGGTCATTTTTTGCCAACGAACACCTTCAAAACCTTGTCTTTCTGCAATAATTTTAGCTTCTGGTTCAACTTTTTTGTACCAACTCATACTTTTTTCAAGTAAATCAGTACGATTCCACAAAGCAAAATGAACGCCATGCCACCAGTGCATTTCTAAATGTGGCTTCCCGAACCAAGAATTATAGGTTAAACCTGTTTCCTGTGGCGGCTCGTTATTGGCACATTGTATTTTGGTGAGATATTGCGATAAAATAATTCTTCGCTCCAACTCTTTGGCTCGTGGATCGGTACTTCCAGCAAAGTCAACCGCAGCACCATTACTCCAAAAAGTTTTCCAAGCCGTTTTTGTACTCAATAAAGTGTTAGTAAAATTTGGAATTGTTTCTTTTGGAAGCTTTTCAGAGAACATCACGCTGAATTCCAAGGTGCTTTCTTTTGTATCTGGACTCAGCACAAAATAGTGTGCTTCGCTTTGTAAAACCTTTGAATCTTGGTTACTTTCAACTTTCACAAAATATTCAGTATCGTTTAACTGATGTTTGAAAACAAAAGATTTCTCGCTAGAAAGTACGACAGATGATTGGTGTTTATCTGCATTTTTCCAATTATTTCCTTCATCTGTAAACTGATTTGTAGGGTACGGAAAACGTAAACGATATTTCAATTGTCCCGTTTTCAATAATTCAGATTGTACTTTTACCGAAATCAAATCTTTTTGTTGATGTGCCACTGTAATTACTTTTACAGGAATACCTTCTACTGAAAACTGACTGGTAATTTCACCTGTGTAAGCATTTAAGGTTTGATGAATATTAGTTAAATCTTGTGGATTTACTTTTGAACCATCTTTTTTAAACAATTCAAAACCAAGATTTCCTAATTGTAAACGATGTGGATTTTGACGAAGGAAATTATTGGCAGCCTTTGCTCTTTCGCTGTTAGAAGCTTGAACAGCATAAGGTACTTTTCTGCCATGAGAATTGATTTCTTTTAGCGTTTCTTCGATTTTGTAATTTTCAGTATTCGGATAACGATGCCAACCCCAAACCGACTGTGTACCTAATGAAATTCCTTTGGCATAAAAATCGGGAAAAGTCTGTAAACCAGTAATGTCAGTCGTAAAAGCGAAACTACCATTACCAACCGACAATGAAGCCAAAGTATCAATTTTGTTAACCACAACCGTGTGGCGTTCTACCAAAGCTTTTCGGTCGATTTTACTTTGTGCAAAAGTGTATTGCACAAAAAATGAGGCAAAAGAAAAGAGTAATAATCTAATGTTTTTCATATAATGAATAGTTGAGAGTGATGGATGAATTATCAATTTTAAATATTACTTACTCAATGGTTTTCAGTATTTTATTCTTTAACATTAATCGAATTTAAGCATCAAAAAAGCACAGACTAAGTCATCAATCTTGATATTGATCTTCCTTAAATCTGTGCTTTCTTATTAAATCCAGCAATTAAGCCATTCTATACACGCAAGATAAATCTTTCACAACTGGAGAATTATCAGGATTCGTATCCATAATATCGCCCATAAATGCCCACCATTTTTTCATGATTTCAGTTTGTGGTAATTCGTCAAGCGTATGATTATCTACTCTTTTCTGAACAGCAAACAAAATCCCAGAAGCTTCATCCAAATAAATAGCGTATTCTGTAATTCCAGATTTTACTAATAATTCAGATAATTCTGGCCAAATTTCATCATGGCGTTTTTTGTATTCTTGCTCAAATCCTTTTTTGAGCTTCATCGTAAAAGCGATTTCCTGCATTTTTTTGAGTTTATGGGTTTAATGTTTATGAGTTCAAAGTTTATGAATCAGAACTGTAAACTCATAAACTTTTGAACTCATAAACTCTATCTAGATTTGTGAAAAATCTGTTGGTGTCAAGAAATGGATTTCGGCTTTGGTCATCGCATGGTCGTATTCTGGAAGTACTTTAATACGGTTCCATTCTGAATCAGCTCCGAAAGCTTTCCAATGTTCATCTCTCGACGCTCTGTTATCAAAAGTAGTCATGTACACCAAGTTTGGCTGTTTCCCACCGATGATAGTTTGTGCATAAAACACTGGATTGAAACCCAATCTTACAAAAATGTTGATTTCACCACCTTCGTTAAACATGTGAATTTTACTCAATCCTTTTGTTTCACTGTGGCTTTCGTATAAACGATATTCATATACTCTTTCAGATTTTGGTGCTGAAGTTGTTGGTACTTTCAGTTTTGTCCAATCTTTAAAAGCAACTGAAAGCGAGCTTTCGTAACGTTCATAAGCTGGCGTAGCGAAGTTGGCATCTAAATAAGGTTTTGCTGCTTGTTGATACACAGCATCAGAAGCCAATTTGCTTGAAATTTTACTGAATTGGTCTAAAGATTTATAAGGAATTAGTACATACAATTTAATTCCATCTTTTTGGTCAGCTTCATTAAAAACACCTACTGAATTAATTCCCAATCGGTTAAAAGCAGGAATGGCAGCATCTTTAAAATAATCTTCAACTACTTTTTTCTGCTCAAGCGTTTTGAAACTATATACTCTGGTTTCGTAATATTCAGCTTGTGGTTTGGCAAAAGTAATGCTCGCAAAAGTGGCGATAAACAAATAAATGGCGAAAATAGAAAGACGTTTTAACATGATTGTTTTGTTATTTATGTATGAATAAAATGGTTGAAAATTCACTATTTATTCAACGTCTCTCTATTTTCTAGCTCCTATTTCAAAACCTCTACAGGTGTTAAAGTTACTTTTTCTAATAAACCAGATTCTTTTGGAGCCCAATTTTTGGTAGTAAAATAGCCTTCTTTTCCTAAGTTTTGTTTCAGTCTCGCCGAGACGTTGATGTTATAAAATTTCTGCCAAACAGTGCCTTCTTTTTCTAATGCAATTACTCTGTTTGCCATTGAGTTAGAGACTTTTATCGCTAAATCATTTTGTACTTTCAGTAAAGTATTAGGTACAAAAACTTTAAAAGTTGGACCTAACAAAGTAGCTAAATATTTTCCGTTCAATGTTACCGAAGCACTTTCTGTTACTTTTCCTAAATCTAACCAATAGCCTTGTGCATTAGTTTTAGGTTTTGCAAAATTCAATTGATACAATGCTGTTCCAGAAAAATCTTGATAAGCATCGCCTGCATTCGTCCACGAACCTAAATTTTTGGTTTCAAGCGTTTTAGGTAAAGTCGGTCCACCGTCGATGAAAGATATTTTCCAAGTGCCTTTTAATTCTTCGGCTTCTTTGCTTGTTTTCCAATAAGGGTAAGTTGAACCTTTTTCTACTGTTTTAAAAGTCTCAACAATGCACGATTCGCCCACAGACAATTGCAGAAATACTTCTTTATTTTTCACTTTTGCCATGCCCAAAACTTCCGTCATTGGATTATACAAAGCGGCAGATTTCGCATCAGCTTCTAATTTTACCCAACCTTCAAATGCCTGTCCAGCTTTATTATTGATGAAGTAATAATTACCTTTTGCAGAAGTTTTTCTAACAAATTGTAAACCTTTGTCCGTCATGGTTTCACGATAGATTTTAGCGTAAATCATCAATTCGTCTAAATCTTCTCCTAATAAAAATGAACCTTCACCAACTTTCGCCTGATTCACTTTAGCGTTTACTTTCACAAAATTCAATTGAGCCAAAAGTGCTTTAAATTTTGCTCTGCGTTCGTCCAAATTTCCTAAGCCTGGCACATCAGCTGGTAATTTATGATGTACAATGATTGTCGCTCCAGAACTTGCCAATTGTACTAATTTCTCAAAAGTCTCTAAAGGTACTTGCTCACTCTCCGCCAACAATACTGTTTTGTAGGCAACGCCACCCGTAATAATTTGCTGATTTTGTGATTTCAAATTGGCAATTTGTTTATCCGAAATAAAATCGAAGCCATAACCACGGTCAATCATTTTTTGTGCAACTTCTTTAAAATCTGTTCCGTTAAATTCTGGCGTTACTCCATCAAAATGTTCTAATAAACCTTTTTTAGAAGGTTCTGTGAGTCGGTCGGTAATCGGGAAGTACAACAAGACATCGTTATTGGGTTTGCTATCTTGTAAAAAGGTTTGTGTGCGAGCCACGTAATTATTCAAGGTAGCAAAATCTTTCCAGAAAGGATTATGTGGCGTAAAATGCACCGCTGCATAAAATAACCAACCGGGAAAAGCTTCGTTTTTAGGAGAATAATTTGTTCCGTGATAAAAAATATGATTGACACCACCAACCAAGAACAAGTCTAACGCTTTTTTAACATCACTTAATGAAGAAAGAAAATGTTCGTTTTCCCAAGTAGCCGATTCCGAAGACGTTAATTTTTTACCCAACACATTGGAAGCCGAAGAAGCGAATTTGATTCTCAATAAATCTGTCCCTTCAATTTCTGGAATGTCCACCAAACCGTATAAATCTAAAGTATTAGCTGGCGAACCATGAGCCTGATTTCTTACAATTTTGCCACGACCATGAGCCCATTTTGCCCATTCTCCAGTATATTTTTCCAGAATCAAATCTCCAATTGTCGTTCTATAATCAAATAATACTCTGTGGTTTAAATCAGTATTTTCTTTGCTGAAAAGATTGGGCAAGTAATTTCTTAAATCGTAACCTCTTCTTTGTTGAAATTCTTTGAATAAATCTTCCGTCCAGTCTGATTGACCACGAGCATCATCTACTTCATAAGAATCATTAAAAAAAGCACGCATACTTGAAACATCCGTTTTGGCAAAAGCTTTATCAAATTCTTTTAAGTAATTCTGAATGGCTTTTTCTGAAAAATGGTCGATTACATCACCTTCGCCACCTGGTCCAGCACGTTCTACCATTTTGCCATGCCAACCTTGAAAAATGGCGTAGAGTGTCCAATTACCTTTGGGAGCTTCCCAATTCAATTGTCCCATCGCACTTACTTTGTCTGTCAGATTAATTATTTCGCCTTTGTCAGAATACGCCATGAGTGTTTGTAAAGGCAAAGGTTTTTCAAACTTCACTTGGTCGATTGCCAATTCTTGAAGGTTTTCATTCTTTGAAATGGGATATTTTAAAGCTGAAATCTCTGTCTTTTTAGGCAAAACATATCGCAATAATGGACTTTGTTGAAATGAAATTATTTCCGAAAGCTTCTCCCCTTCTTTCAACTGATAAGTTTTGAAATTTACATTTTTGCAAGCGTCTTCTGGCGTAACCCAGCGTCCACCAAAAGGCCATCCCGAAGCATTGGCAAGGTCAATACCCAAACCCAAACGAGTACCTTCATTCAAAGTATGTTTGAACATTTCTACCCATTTTGGCGAGAGGAAATCAATAAAATTAGCTTCTTGACCTTTCACACCGTAGATTGGTGTAATTTCTAAACCTCCCAAACCAGCTTTTTGGTAAGTTTCCATATTATAGGTTAAATCTTTGGCATTTACTGAGTTACCTTCCCACCACCAGCGTGACCACGGTTTAGATTCCTGTGTAATAGGCTTCCATTTTGCTTGTCCGAAACTTAAAGAACAAGAAATTGATAAAAGTAAAAGCGTCTGAAAAAATTTCGTTGATTTATGCTGTTTCATCAAATATGGTTTGTTATTTATTGCAAAGAAAAATTAAGTACTTACCTGTAGCATCCTGTGATGTCATGCGTTTGGTAGTATTTTTTGAAATTATATAACTTTTTGAAAAGGCATTTCTATCGTAAAAAAGGTGTTTTAAAAAGTTTTCCAAGAATCAATTGAAAAAATATTAAAATTATTTTCCAAGCTATCTTAGCAAACCGCTTTTTATCAATAACGGTAAAATACAGCTACATTTTCCAGCACTTTTAATTTAGCTTACTTTCTCCCAAAGATTTTTTCATGGAAATACAATATTCCATTTTTTATGGCAACGTTCCCGATAACGATGACATAAAAAATCTTTGCACTTTTCTAATACAAAAAATTCAAAAAAAGTAAATCAAAAAATACAGTTGTCAAATTTTATATTATTAGAAAAATACAATCTACCAATACACCTAAAAATCAATAAAAAACATTGTCAATATTGTACAAAGACGATAGCAGGAAGGCACAGGATAGTATAATTTCTTTGATAATCAATATTTGTTATCAAATTTATACAGTTTATATTTGCAAAAGAAAATAAATATTTTTTCAGATAATTATTTTCCATTTATAAGAATATTCACAAATTGTCACTCTCAAAATTTTCTTTATAGGAGAAAATACTCATTCATAAACTTAAAAGTTCCGATACCTTGTTTTGATTGGAATAATTAATATCAACATTATAAAAATAGATTTTTTGGTGTAAAGACTAAGCCCTGCTGAGGATAAGTTCGGCAGGGTTTCTTAATCAAATAAGAGTAGAGTCTTACTGCGAAAAACGCTTAACAACTTATGATTAAAAATTACTTATTTATTTTATGCTTGTTGTTTGGCAATACAATCAATGCTCAAAAAATCTCTTTAGCAGGAAATTGGCAATTCAAAATTGATTCAGCAGACGTTGGTGTAAAAGATAAATGGTTTAATAGTAAACTTTCTGAAACCATCAAATTGCCGGGTTCGATGCTAGAAAATGGCAAAGGTAATCCTGTAACAATTCATACACAGTGGACAGGCAGTATTTACGATAGTTCTTGGTACTTCAATCCACATTTAGCGAAGTATCGTACTCCTGAAAATTTAAAATTCCCTTTTTGGTTAACACCTGCCAAATATTATGTTGGTGCTGCATGGTACCAAAAAGCAATAGATGTTCCTAAAAGTTGGGCGAACAAACGGATTGTTCTTACTTTAGAAAGACCGCACACTGAAACAAGAGTATGGATTGATAACGAAGAAATTGGTTTAGAAAACTCAATGTGCGTTGCACAAACCTTTGACTTAACCGATAAATTATCCACAGGAAAGCATACCATTTCAATTCGTGTTGATAATCGCATTAAGGCAATCAATGTTGGAAAAGATTCCCATAGTTTAACAGACCACACGCAAGGGAACTGGAACGGTATTGTTGGCAAAATAGAATTAGAAGCCGAAAGTAAAATTTGGTTTGATGATATTCAGGTTTATCCAGATTTGGTTAATCATTTAGCAAAAGTAAAAATCGTATTAAAAAATTCTTTGCAAAAGCCTGTTGAAGGACAAATTAAGCTTTCTGCAAAAAGTTTTAACAGCATTAAAGCTCACTCTCCAAAATTAATTTTATCTGATTTCCAGATAGATGGACAAGAAAAAAGTATCACCATTGATTATCCGATGGGCGATGACTTCCAAACTTGGGATGAATTTTCCCCTGCCTTGTACCATCTATCTGCCGAAATCATTGTTAAAAAACAAGTACAATCTGCTAGAAAAGTACAGTTTGGAATGAGAGGTTTTGCCATAAAAGGCACACGTTTTGAAATTAATGGTCGCCCTATATTTTTAAGAGGAACAGTTGAAAACTGCCAATTTCCATTAACTGGTTACGCTCCAATGGATGTAGCTTCTTGGGAAAAAGTATTCAGAAAAGCGAAAGCTTATGGTTTAAACCATTTCCGTTTTCATTCGTATTGTCCGCCAGAAGCAGCTTTTATTGCGGCAGATTTAGTGGGAATTTATCTACAGCCTGAAGGCCCAAGTTGGGCAAATCATGGTTCATCTTTAGGCGATGGGCATCCTATCGACCAATTTATCATGGATGAAACCAACCGTATGGCAAAAGCTTACGGTAATTATGCTTCTTTTTGTATGTTGGCTTATGGAAATGAACCAAGAGGAAGCAAACAAGTAGATTACCTAACCAAATTCATAAACTATTGGAAAACTAAAGACCCTCGTCGTAAATATACTGGTGCATCAGTAGCAATGAGTTGGCCTTTAGTTCCCTCCAATGAATACATGATTAAATCTGGTCCAAGAGGTTTACCTTGGAATAAACTTCCAAGCAGTACTGAGGACTTTGCCGATAAAGTAAAAGATTTTAAAGTACCTTATCTTACTCATGAATTAGGACAATGGTGTGTTTTTCCGAATTTCAAGGAAATCAGTAAATATACTGGCGTTTACAAAGCCAAGAATTATGAGCTTTTCCAAGAAGATTTGAAAGATAAAGACATGGAAGAATTGGGTGAAAAATTCTTTATGGCTACTGGAAAACTACAGGCTTTGAGTTATAAAACAGAAATAGAAACGGCATTTCGCACGCCTATTTCAGCAGGGATTCAAATGCTTGGTTTGAACGATTACTCTGGTCAAGGAACAGCTTTAGTTGGTATTTTGGATTCTTTCTGGGAAGAAAAAGGATATATTTCACAAGCTGAATTTGCACAATTTTGTAATACTACCGTTCCACTGGCACGTATTCCAAAATTTGTGTATAAAAACTCAGAAAGCTTTGAAGCGAATATTGAAATGTTTCATTTTGGTAAAGATGTGCTAAATAATGCTCAAACTTCATGGCAAATATTTGATGAAAACAAACAAGTATTAGCAAAAGGTAAATTTGACAAAACGAATATTCCAATTGGTAATAATTTTAACATTGGTAAAGTATCTTTTGCGTTAAATGCTATTCAAAAAGCACAGAAACTCGTTTTTGAAGTTCGTATTGATGATACTGCGTTTATGAATAATTGGGAATTTTGGGTTTATCCTGAAGCACTTCCAATCATTAATACCAATGAAATTTATTTCTGTAAAGAATTGGATGCCAAAGCAGAAGAGATTTTACAAAATGGTGGAAAAGTATTCTTGGAAGCGGCTGGTAAAATCGAAAAAGGGAAAGAAGTAGTGAATTATTTCCAACCTGTTTTCTGGAATACTTCTTGGTTCAAAATGCGTCCTCCACATACTTTGGGTTTTCTTTGCGAACCTTCGCATCCTGCTTTTCAAAACTTCCCGACTGAATATCATAGTAATTTACAATGGTGGGAAATTACAAATCGTTCACAAGTAATGTTGTTGGATAGTTTTCCTGCGGGCTTCCGTCCTATTGTTCAGCCCATAGATACTTGGTTCTTGAATCGTAAGTTGGGTTTAATCTTAGAAGCGAAAGTTGGTAAAGGCAAATTGATTATTTCTAGTGCAGACCTTAGCACAGAACCTGATAAACGTTTTGTGGCTCGTCAGTTATTATATAGCTTAAAAACTTATATGAATTCTCCGCAATTCAATCCTGCCAGTTCGGTTGACATTAAAGAAATCAAAGCACTTTTTGATAAGAATTACAAGTCAACATTCAAAACTTATACCAAAGATGCTCCTGATGAATTGAAGGTTAAAAAGCCAACGGCTAATTAATGATTACTATTTATCGAGGCTTATACTCAATAACACATCAAAGACATTAATTGGAATTATCAGTAAGCATCAAACTTACATCTTTCTAAATTCGCCTAGAGTATTTCTAACACATTACAATAAGATAACGGTGACTTTTATGGTTGCCGTTTATTGTTTGATGTCAATTGTAAAATATTGTCACAAAATAGAATGGTAAACTGTAATGATAAAAATACTCCCACTGTGAGATATTTCTCCAATCCAACGCTACGACGTAGCAAAGCTTTTGTTCAGTAAAAGACTGAATTGTGACGCTTAGCTTAACACTTGCACAAGTAGGAAAAATGGGGAAATTTGCAGCCTCATACCACTTTTTATTATATCATGAAATTGTAAACTTTGAGGAGCGTAGACTATTCTTTCTTTACAAAATAATATCCTTTTTTCTTAATATAATAACTTTTATCTCCATTCTGACCTTTAATTATATTAAATGTTTGTTTTGGTCTATCATTATATAAAAGTATGAGGCGATTATTTTGCACTAAATATTTACCTGTCAAACGCTCTTCTGTATCTTTTTTTTCATTATAATCATTGAATACAAATTTACCATCAGAGTAAAATGTAATATTAATGAAAGCAGCATGAGGCTGAAACCAATAACCTCTTATATCCTCGTTTGAATAATTAATCGTTCTTTGGAAACGAAACCCGACAACAATACCTAAAAAAATAAAGCATATTAATAATTGTCTTAATTTCATATTTTTTATTTGTTTTGATTAAAAAGTTGGACTTCTCTCTTTTGTTTTCAACTAGTCATTGGTTAAGCGAAGCGTTCCTACGACCTTAAATGAGAATAGCACCACACTTTACTTTGAGGAAAAGGTATATGTTAGTAGCACCATCTGGCGAATTCCTCTATCCAATATTTTATAAAATTTTATCGCATTTTGCCAATCATAAGATTTGCGAACACAATGGCGTTGTGTTTCAATACTCCCAGCGAGATTTATTTTATAAATCGAAGATTTATAATCTTCCATTTATTTTCAAATTTTATTGTTTCCCCACTACAGGAGATAAATCCTTTATCACCATTAATTGTCATATCAAAAAGTACTGTATCCTTATTAAAATTCATAGGAGTATAATTAATTTCAAATGTTTTAAATTTTCCTATTTTTTTTGCGTACTCATTATTTTTATATGTTAATGCTATTACTTTTAAATGAATTTCCGGCTCGTCCTTATTAAGGTAATCAATTAAGAGCTCCATTAACAACGCAACAAACAAAAAAAACAAGAGTGATAGCATTATTTTTTTTATTTTCATTATCTATTATTTTTATACTTTTTCACTATCTATTTTCATTTTCAAACCAAGAAAAAATCACTTCAAATACATATTACATCATCAACCCTATCTCTTGTTCTTCTAATTTTTATCATAAAATGATAGGTACAATAAAATAAATAATCAAAATATTGGGCTATTTTTTTCATTGCTAAGTTTGAATTGCTAATACTAAATCGTAGGTCATGCGAGAATCTATTTTGGGTACAAGTTACAATCTGCTTAACACTTACACTAGTGGAGGCGAATTAATTCGCCAGCTAATAGAAAAATCACATAAGTTTAAACAGATTCTATTACCATAAAAATTAATAAAACAAGTAGCGGTAAACCCTTGCGGTTACCGTATTTCATGATATGACCAACAAAAAACGACAACCGTAAAGGTTGCCGCTACATCATGATATTCTTTATAAAAACTCATTTCTTTATCCTCACTCCGCCTCCTTCAAAACCTCCAACTTATACCCTTTTCCATGCTGATTAGTGATTTTCACCAATTCATCCTTTTGAAGTTTTTTTCTTAATTTCGATACCAATACATCCAGATTTCTACTGATTACAAAAACACCTTCGTCTTCCCAAACTTCTTTTAAAAGTCTTTCTCTTTCAATTAATTGATTTAGGTTTATCGCAAAAATGCTTAGTAGTTTGGCTTCTCGTTCGGATAATTCTATGTTTTCATTCTCATACTTCAAGCTGTTCTTTTCAGGATAAAAAGCATATTTACCGATTGCGATATAATCTCTTTCTTCTGGTACAACATCTTTCTCTGCTACACTTTTATCTTTTACAAAATTGCTTTTCAGTATAAAACCTATTAGTCCTAAAGGAACCAGTAAGAGTAAATAATTACTGAATGCCAACGTTTCTGCTCTTAAAAACTCAATTTGAATCAAGTAACAACCAACTGCTTGTTGTCTTCCCAAGCATGGTAAAATACTATCGGTCTTTTTACTTACTTCATAAGCAAAAACCAATTCTTTTTTCCCACAATCAATTACATTAACAATATATTCTGTCGGTAAATTGGTCGATTTCAAACGACGATGTACCAATGCCACCAAGGTATCTGATACAAAAGTGAATTTACTTTGAAAAGCGATTTCAAAGGTATTCTCATCTATCCGTTTGATGGGCAAAACTCTCGAACTAGAGTCTTTGGCATGGAGTAATAACTGATGTCCTATGTCTCTAAGCACCACCGTCAGATGCTTTTCGGCATAATCATCATCTTTCTTTCGATTCGTTGCAATGAAGAACAAACAGCCTACGATAAGCAATAAAGGCAATATGTATAATCTTGATTTCATAAACATGAGCAATTTAAACGATAAATAGCTAGTCGCAATGGTTTTTACTACTCTACCCGAAGATTTTGTTTCTGAAAACAAAAAGGCTGAACTTTGAGCTACCACGCATCAAACCAGCCTTTAAGGATGAAACAAATCATCAAAGACGAAATTATAAAATTGTTGGG
>NZ_JAYGIL010000025.1:0-93036 GCF_034931025.1 Arcicella gelida
TTTAAAATATGAATTCCCACTTGATTTTGAAACGCAATGGTTTGAGAAAAATGCCGAAAAGTGTAAACATTAAACAATAAAACCTCGCAAAAAGTGTAAACCAAAAATAGACCACCCCACTAATTGATGAATTTGAATTACATCTTCATCCTAAATACCAAAAGCGATTTGTAGAAAAATTGACAGAATTATTTCCAAAAATTCAGTTTATTGTTTCTACTCATAGCCCAATTCCTTTGTTGGGAGCACCCCCAAATTCAGTTATTATCAATGTTTCCAGAACAAAAGAAGAAGGCATCAAAGCAGAATTATTAGATATAGATTTTAGTGTACTTACGCCAAATACCATATTAAGCTCACCGATTTTCGGTTTTCAAGACTTAATTCCTGACAGTAAAAGTAATGATAAGATGATTAGGACGGAGGATACTTATAAAGAAGTATTATTTCACGACCAGTTAGATAAACAGATAGATGAATTTTTGACCGAAGAAAATAAACAAGAATTGTTAGACCTATTAAAAGTGAAATAACAATGCGGAAAGTAGTTAAAGACTTAGAAGACATACCTGCACCATTAGTAAGTCAAGAGGCTATTGATAGTTTACAAAACATTATCAGTACAAAAAATAAAAAACTTATTACATCAGACATTTATAGAGGAAAGTATCTTAGAGCAGACGGAAGTAAAGGCGATGCTGTGGTGGAAAAATTGGATGAAATCTATCAAGGGAAGTGTGCTTATTGTGAAGAACGAACGTCAATTTATATTGAACATTATCGCCCCAAAGGTAGAGTGTTAAAGACAAACCATGGAGGATATTATTGGTTATGTTACGAATGGACAAACCTATTACCCACTTGTCATGAATGCAACAAAATTGGAGGAGGTAAAGCAGACCAATTTCCTGTAAAGAATAAACATTTCACGTTTGAAGATTGCAAGATAAATCAAAAATTAGACTCTGCGAAAGTAAAAGCTAATTATTTAAACCAGCATGAAGCTCCTTTTTTACTTCATCCAGAAATTGATGAACCTAAAGAGTTCTTAGCTTTTGAAATTGAGACTAGTGGAAAAGGTATTTCAATGATAGGGCTTGATGGAATAAATGGAAGAGGATTTGAAACTATCAGAATCTGTAATCTTAATCGTCAACCTCTTTTATTGAATAGATTAGATTATATCAATGACTACATTAGTAATCGCATCAAAAAGATATTATTAGGAAAGTATTCAAAACCCGATGTCCCAAAACATACATTCAAGTCGGAAATCAAGGAGCTTTTTGAAGACTTAGATAAAGACAAAGTAGTACTAACAAAACCGTTAACGCTCTTGAGATGGTTTGTTATGGAAAGTGTAGATAATTTCCAAAAACTTATCATTAATAAATTACCAAAAAAAGAACAGGATGTTATCCTTGCTTATTTCCAAGCCTATAAAAATGGCGATTTGTAAGTTTTTTCACTAAATTCGTACAGTAAATCTATTCACTTCAATCTAAAAATCAACATGAGAGGTAGCTTAAAGCTCATTACTGGTTTGTTGGTTGCTACTTGTTCCCAAATGGCAACAGCTCAGCAAGCACCCACCACCAATCCTTACAATGGCAACAAACGTTTTGAACAACTAGAAACAATTTTGCCAACTCCAAACTCTTATCGTACTGCTTCTGGCAGCCCCGGAAAAGAATATTGGCAACAACGTGCTGATTATGATATCAAAGCGGAATTGGATGATGTAGAACGCAAAATTACTGGGACTGAAACCATTACGTACTTCAACCAATCGCCTGATGAATTGCCTTATTTATGGTTACAATTAGACCAAAATTTATTTCAGAAAGATGCTATTGGGGCAAATACAAGAACTGGAGGAATTTCAGGACAAGCGTCTTTTCAACAATTCAAAGATTTGACTGATACTAAAAAGTACGGTTACAATATTTTATCAGTGAAAGATGCGAAAGGAAATCCTTTGAAGCATACAATTAACCATACCATGATGAGAATTGATTTGCCAACACCATTGAAATCTGGTGCTTCGGTATCATTCTCTATCGACTGGAATTATTTAATTACAGAATATTATGGTCGTTCGGGTTATGAGTTCTTTTCTAAAGATGGCAACGTAAATTACTTCATCGCTCACTGGTTTCCACGCATGGCAGTTTACAACGACGTTTACGGCTGGCAACACAAACAGTTTTTAGGGCAAGGTGAATTTACCCTTACTTTCGGAAACTATAAAGTGGCTTTAACCGTACCAAACGACCACGTAGTAGGTGCTTCTGGTGAATTACAAAACCCTGCACAAGTACTTTCGGCTGAACAATTAAAACGTTTGGAAAAAGCAAAAACTGCTACTCGTCCAGTGTTAATTGTTTCGCAAGAAGAAGCAGAAAAGGCTGAAAAAGGCAAACCAACAGGCAAGAAAACCTGGATTTTCAAAGCAGATAATGTTCGTGACTTTGCTTTTGCAAGTTCTCGTAAGTTTATTTGGGATGCCATGCAAGTTGACGTTGAAGGCAAAAAGGTTTGGGCGATGTCTTTATATCCAAAAGAAGGAAATCCACTTTGGGGACAATATTCTACGATGGTGGTAGCTCATACACTTCGTTCGTATTCAAAGCATACCGTAGCATATCCTTATCCAGTGGCTTATTCTTGTCACTCTACTTCGGGTGGCGGTATGGAGTATCCAATGATTTCATTCAATGGCGGTCGCCCAGAAGCTGATGGCACTTATTCTGAACAAGTAAAAGCAGGAATGATTGGCGTAATCATTCACGAAGTAGGTCATAACTTCTTCCCGATGATTATCAACTCTGACGAGCGTCAATGGTCATGGATGGACGAAGGTTTAAATACTTTCTGTCAGTATTTAGCAGAACAAGAGTGGGATAGAGATTTCCCTTCTCGTCGTGGCGAAGCTCAGTACATTGTTCCTTACATGAAAACTGACCCAACACAACAAGTACCAATTATGACTAATTCAGAAAATATCATGGCTTTTGGTCCGAATGCTTATGCAAAACCAGCAACAGCCTTGAATATTTTGCGTGAAACAGTAATGGGACGTGAATTATTCGACCATGCTTTCAAAGAGTATGCTCGTCGTTGGGCATTTAAGCAGCCTTATCCTGCGGATTTCTTCCGTACTATGGAAGATGCTTCTGGTGTTGACTTAGACTGGTTCTGGAAAGGTTGGTTCTATGGTGTTGAACCAGTAAACCAAACGCTTGAAACCGTAGAATGGTTTGGCATTGATAATGTTGACCCTTTGGCTAAAAATGAAGCAGCTAAAAAAGAGGCAGAAGCAAAACGTCAAACGATGAGTAACATTCGTAACAAAACGGATATTCCTAAAACCGTGGTTGAAGAAAATCCTGACATGAGAGATTTCTATAATTCTTACGACCGTTTTGCTACTTCTGAAGCTGATAAAAAGAAATTTGAACAAACAATGGCTTCACTTTCAGATGATGAAAAGAAATTGGTGAATTCAAACAAAAACTTCTACGTATTGAACGTGAAAAATAAAGGAGGTTTACCAATGCCAGTGATTGTAAAAGCAAATTACGAAGACGGAACAAGCGAAGTATTTAGATACCCTGCTGAAATCTGGCGTTTGAATGACAAGGAAATCAAAAAAGTAATTCCTACGGATAAAAAAGTAGCGAAATGGACATTAGACCCATTCTTGGAAATTGCTGACATCGAAACAGAAGACAACGTTTTCCCAAGAGAGCCAGAACAACCAAGTCGTTTCCAAGTATTCAAAGCACAGCGTCAGCCACAGCCAAACCCAATGCAACAACAACAAAAAGCTGGTGCTGTACAAGGTGCGAAGAATTAATTTCAAGGTTTTTTCTCGATTTTTTTCTAAAAACGTTAAAAATACTTGAAAGTTTGACTTGATATATTTCAATACTCAAACGAGTAAAAAATCAAAAAAGCCATGATAATTGAATTTATCATGGCTTTTTTATTGTTATCCTTTATTTTTTCAAAACCTTAGACAAAAAAGTTGCCCAGACGGAAACCATCTGGGCAATCTTAGTAAATAGTTCTACACCTATTAACTGCGAAGTTACAGCAAAAAATGCTATGATGTCAAGTGTTTTCTTAAAAATTCTTAAAAAAATTTCAAAATTATATCAAATACCAAAAGAATGAAGGCTTAAAACTTTTGTAACTATCTTTGCAGAAACAAACAAATCGCTTAGTGAATACTTTAGCAACACGTATTGAAAGCATTCTTGAAGAAAGAAAAACTCAATCTCTTTTTCGCTCACTTCGTACTACAGAAAATTTAATCGATTTTTGTTCGAATGATTATTTGGGTTTTGCACAATCAGAAAAACTCAAAACTGCCATTCATCAGCAAACTATTGATGGAAATTTTCCAACTGGTGCGACTGGTTCAAGATTATTGGCGGGGAATACTTCATTTGTAGAAAATTTAGAAAAACAAATTGCTCATTTCCACAAAGCGACAGCAGGATTAATTTTCAATTCAGGTTATGATGCAAACGTAGGCCTACTCTCGTCGATTCCACAAAAAAATGATGTATTGATTACCGACGAACTGATTCACGCTAGTATGATTGATGGTGCAAGATTGAGCTACGCTACTCGCTATAAATTCAAACATAACGATGTTGAAGATTTAGCTAAAAAATTGACTAAAATTGAAGAAGACAAAACAAGTAATCTTGCTTTAAAAAACATTCAAGTATTTGTAGCCATTGAATCTGTTTATTCGATGGATGGCGACCTCGCTCCTCTTGTCGAAATCAGTAATCTTTGTTCACAATTTGGTGCCAATCTGATTGTCGATGAAGCACACGCTACAGGCGTTTTCGGAAAACATGGCGAAGGCTTAGTCAATGAATTGAATTTAGAAGATAAAGTTTTTGCCAGAGTAATTACTTTTGGCAAAGCCTTGGGCTGTCACGGAGCGATTGTTTTAGGAAGTAATTCATTGAGAGATTATCTCATCAATTTCGCTCGTGCTTTTATTTATACCACTGCCGCACCAATTCATAGCCATATTAGCGTAAAATGTGCTTATGATTTGATGCAATCTGCCAGTTTTTCTAATCAAAATTTACATCATCTCATTCAATTCTTTCAAAAACAAGCAAGCTTAAATCCAGCGATTGATTTAATCGAAAGTACTTCTGCTATTCAGTGTATCGTTATTCCTGGAAATGAAAACTGTAGAGCCATAGCGAGTACTTTACAAGCAAAAGGCTTGGACATTCGTCCAATCGTTTCGCCAACTGTGCCAAAAGGCAAAGAACGTTTAAGAATCTGTCTGCATGATTTTAATACAGAAACAGAGATTTTACAGATTTTTGAAGTATTGAACAAATTATAAATTGAAGTATTTATTCATGAAACAACAATATATCATTGCAGGAATCGGAACCGAAATCGGTAAAACTTTTATTTCAAGTATTTTAACAGAAAGTCTCGAAGCAGATTATTGGAAACCTATTCAATCTGGTGCTTTAGATTTCACCGATACCAATACTGTACAACATTTAATCACTAATTCAAAAACGGTTTTTCATCCAGAAGCTTATCGCTTAAACGAACCACTTTCTCCTCACGCAGCGGCGGCGATAGATGGCGTTGAAATTGAATTATCTAAATTTGAATTACCAGTTACAGACAATAACTTAATTGTAGAATTAGCAGGCGGTTTGATGGTTCCTTTAAATGAAAAATCAACCAATCTTGATTTGATTAAGCAATTAGCGCTTCCAGTTATTTTAGTTTCTAAAAATTATTTAGGAAGTATCAATCATACTTTGCTTTCAATAGCAATACTAAAAAGTAACAATATTGACATCAAAGGAATTATTTTCAATGGTGAAAATAATCCATCTTCTGAGGAATATATCTTGAATTACACGCAAGTAAAATTGCTAGGAAAAGTAGCTCAAGAATCAAATATTGCTCAAGAAACCGTAAAAAAATATGCAGAACACTTCAGAAAAACACTTTGTCATTGATGAACATCTGGAATATCCAGTTGAAAACATACAAAATCCCGTTATCAGTAATTTGAGTGAAAGAGATGCAAAAGTACTTTGGCATCCTTTTACGCAACATCAAACTGCTCCTTTTTCTATTCCAATTGTGCGTGCTGAAGGCGTTTATCTTTTTGATGAAAATGGCAAAAGATACATTGATGCCATTGCTTCGTGGTGGGTGAATTTACATGGACATTCTCATCCATACATTGCCCAAAAAGTAGCCGAACAATTTCTGAAATTAGAACAAGTAATTTTTGCAGGATTCACCCATGAACCTGCTGTTCGTTTGGCAGAGCGATTATTAGAACTTTTACCAGATAATCAACAAAGAATTTTTTATTCTGATAATGGTTCTACTTCCGTAGAAGTGGCGATGAAAATGGCTTTTCAGTATTTCCACAATCAAGGAATTACGAAGAAAACCAAAATCATTGCGCTTGAAAATGGTTATCATGGCGATACTTTCGGTACGATGGCAGTTGGGGCAAAAAGTGCTTTTACAGCACCTTTCAACCCATTTCTTTTTGAAGTAATTTATTTACCAATTCCGCTGAAAGGTCAAGAAACAGAAGCGTTACAAGCCATGAATGCACTGATGAATCAGGCAGATGAAATAGCTGCTTTTATCTTTGAGCCTTTAATTCAAGGTGCGGGCGGAATGGTGATGTATGAACCCGAAATCTTGGAAAAATTACTAACGATAGCGAAAAGAAACGGAATCTTGACCATCGCCGACGAAATCATGACGGGCTTTTATCGTACAGGTAAAATGTTTGCGACCGATTACTTAACGGTAAAACCAGATATTTTCTGTCTTTCAAAAGGACTTACAGGTGGGGCAATGGCTTTGGGTGTTACTTCTTGTACACAAGAAATTTATGAAGCATTTCTTTCAGATGATAGACGTAAAACGCTTTTTCATAGTCATTCATTTACTGCCAACCCATTGGCTTGTACGGCTGGTTTGGCAAGTTTAGATTTATTATTGAGTGATGAAACGCAAGCACAAATTCAACAAATCAATACTTTACACAAAAATTTTAGCCAGAAAATAGCCATATCCTACCAACATAAAATTGAAGATATTCGATTGAAAGGTACGATTCTGGCGATTGAAATTAAAGTAGCAGAAGGCACTTCATATTTTAGCAATATGCGAGATATAGCTTATAATTTCTTTCTGGAAAAAGGAATTTTGATGCGACCGCTCGGAAATGTAATTTACTTGCTAACGCCATATTGTATTAGCGAAGAAGATTTAGATTATGTGTATGCTTGTATCGAAGAGTTTTTGGAGGAAATCTAAAAGAAAAGGTGAATTACTAAATGGTAGTTCACCTTTTCTTTTACAGATAAAATCTCACATAACAAACAAGGATAAATTTATTCTTGCTCTTCTTTAACTTCTTTCCAAATTCAATCAAAAACATATATGAAAAAGATTTTACTTGTACTGCTTTGCTGTGCTTTTTCCTCTTTAGCTTTCGCCCAAAACCCTAATCAAAAAACTTATTGTAATCCCGTCGATATTGGTTATCGTTACAATTTTGAGCAATTAAATGAAAAGATTTCCTACCGCTCGGGTGCAGACCCTGTGATTATTAATCACAAAAATGAATATTACCTTTTTGTCACTATTTCTGGCGGTTATTGGCATTCAAAAGATTTAATCAATTGGGATTATGTAAAGCCAAGTATGTGGCCGATGGAAGATATGTGTGCTCCTGCGGCTTTGTCGGTTCGGGATACTTTATACTTGTTTCAATCTACTTTTGAACAACGTCCGATTTTATTCAGTACTGAACCCGAAAAAGGTAAATTACAATTTTACAATCGTTGGTTACCTCGTTTGCCTCAGTACATTGGACCTTGGGACCCTGCTTTGTTTTATGACGAAGAATTAGATAAATGGTACATGTATTGGGGTTCATCGAATGTGTATCCGATTTTTGGAGCAGAATTAGACAAAAAACGAAACCTTACTTATGCTTCTACATATAAAGGTTTAATCTATCTCGACCCCAAAAATCATGGTTGGGAACGCTTTGGTCGTGACCACCGAGATACCATCAAACCCTTTACGGAAGGTGCTTGGATGACCAAACACAATGGTAAGTATTTCCTTCAATATGGTGCTCCCGGCACAGAATATAATGTTTATGCCAACGGTACTTACCTTGGCGATAATCCACTCGGACCTTTTACGTACGCTCCATATAATCCTATTTCATATAAACCAGACGGATTTTTGACTGGTGCTGGTCATGGGAATACCTTTCAAGATAATTATGGGAATTATTGGAATACTGGCACGCCTTGGATTGCTGTCAATTGGAATTTTGAAAGAAGAGTAGCCATGTTTCCGACAGGTTTTGATGCCGATAATCAGATGTTTGCCAATACTCGTTTTGGGGATTTTCCACATTTTTTACCAACTAAAAAATGGACACAAAAAGATGAATTATTTACAGGTTGGATGCTACTTTCATACAAAAAACCTTGCACGGCTTCCTCTGTACGAGATACTTTAGTGGCGAATAAAGTCACCGACGAAAATCTTCGTTCTTTCTGGGTTGCCAATACCAACAAAGCAGGCGAATGGCTAACGGTTGATTTGCAAAATATACAAGAGGTAAAAGCTTTACAAGTAAATTTCACCGATTATAAATCTGATATTTTTGATAGTAACGAAGAACGTGTATTTGCTCAATTCAAATTTTATGCTTCAAATGATAACAAAACTTGGCAATTGATTTATGATAATAGCAATGAACCCAAACGTGACCGTCCCAATGCTTATGTAGAATTGCCTCAAGCAGTAAAAGCTCGTTACATCAAGTACGAAAACATTCATGTGCCGATGCCAAATTTGGCGGTGAGTGATATTCGTATTTTTGGAAATGGAATGGGTAAAGCTCCACAAACTCCGAAGCAATTAAACGTAAAACGCCAATCAGATACTCGTAATGCTGATATTACTTGGGAGAAATCGCCGAATGCAGTAGGTTATAATATTTTGTGGGGCATTGCTCCAGATAAATTATACCAAACGTATCAGATTTGGGCGGATGCACCGAACAGTTTAGAATTAAGAGCTTTGACGGTCGGACAAAAATACTTCTGTGCCATTGAAACTTTCAATGAAAATGGCGTTTCGGTACTGAGTGAAGTAAAAGAAATAAAATAGTAGCACGGCATTCCAAGCCGTGTATAAAATAAATTCTAGCTTGTTGCTCGTGCGACACGAGCAACAGCAAAGATTGAACAGTAAATTGATATTTTATCCTGTAAAATATCTGAACGACAATCGGATTACTAACGTCTATTTCCCTTGATTTATGATTGACGGAAGGATAAATCTCAAAGCCTAATTTCTAAACCTCAAAGCCACACTAAAATATCTCAAAGACACAGTCATATATCAAAAAGCCTAATGTCTAAATCTAAAATCCACAACAAAATATCTAAATGCCCAAGTTCTAAATCTAAAATCCACAATAAAATATCTAAATGCCTAAACTCTAAATCTTAAATCCATAAGCATATACCTAAATGCCCAAGCTCTAAGTCTAAATGATGGATGAATAAATCTAATATCACTAGCTAATATTGATAATGATGTAGACGATAGTTTTCTTGCGATACTCAGTTTTACCTTAGATGTCCCTTCTTTTGAAAGAGATGCCCTTAATTAATCCGTATTCGTAGCTCTTCACACCAAAGATGACCTTGATATAGGCTTTTACGTCCAAAGCAATATCCAATAAGCCCGTTTTATCATGATATAGCAAGGTGTTTTTTGTCGAGCGACTGCCCGAATATTCTACGTGGGTGTTCATTACAGCTAAGTTGCAAGCCCTTAATTGATTGATGTACGCTTTCAAGGTAGGAATCTGTAAAGGAATTTCATTGGGATGATACTCTGGATGAGCTGCAAGGAGACGTACAAGCGCATCTAAATGTTCAACCAAGTAATTATAACTCTGTTGCGAAGTAGAGATAGTTACGATAGGTTCTTCAGGCGTTTCTTTTTTCATTCTTTTAAGGGTAGATAAAGCTTTTTTACCTTGAATTTTGCGGTTGATAGCTTTTGCTCTCGCCACAGTTAGGTCATCCACGCCTGATATTCTGAAAGCATTAACCAATTTAGTTGATAATGACTTTAACGACGCAAAAGCCTCTTGTCGTTGACTAATCGCATGATTTTGAGCCACCACTTTAAGCGAATGTTCAGCCAAAGCCGCCTTCGTTTTAGTCAGTAAAGCCTGTAAATTAGCAATTTTCAAATCCTCACGAGAAGGATTATAACGCTCTTCAAAATTAATACAATAAGAAATAAGGGTTTCGAAATTAGCAAGGTTCTTAGCTTGCCCTGATTCTGAGGTAGTTGACATGACTGTAGAGGGTTTTGGTTTGGTTTATTGGTTGTGGTAGAATGTGCTTTGTGAAAATAGCATCAAAAACAACATTATTTTATTACTCAGATTCTTTTGTCGATGTTATTTCACTGTAATTAAATTCTACTTTACTTTGGGTAATAACTTCGTTCAATACATTATTAAGATAGCCCATTTCAATCGTATTTATAAAGCGTTGTTTAAGTATTGGGATATTGATTATTTCTTCAATACAATTCATATACTTATCAATAATTGCTTTTACTAAATATATTTTGTGTGCGTTCTCTTCTATTTTAGTTGAGATAACATCAACAGATTCATCAGATTTAATGACAAAGCTTATCGGGAACTTCTGTATTTTATCTATATCAAGAAAGTACTTTTTAAAATCAAGTGTTTCAGTGACTTGAAAAAAACGACCTAGTGGACGCATTACAAAGTCAATTCCACCGTCATTCGCATTCGTTCTTCCAGTTTTATAAAGCTTTAGATTTTCTTTTGTGAGTTTATCTATTTCAAAACCCCAGAATATTGTTTGGTCTTGATAATAATATTTTAAAATGGAATAGCTTACAATTTCAAAAAGCCTTGCATCAACATTTGGAGCTAATAAGTTATTAATGAAATCAATTACTTCTTCAGGGTTTGAATTTTCTATTGCCTGTAATTCTTCACAAACATCTACAAAACGTTGAAAAGAATCTTGTTTGGTTTTGATGTATTCATCAATAATTTCAAGAATAACGGAGGCTAAATTATATGTTTCGATACCTACTTTTACTTTAAGTAGATTTTCATTAATCCAATATCTATTGGTTTCATGATTTCTTAAAATGGGAATGATTTCATCATTGGGAAAATACTTTTGAAATTCAGCATTCATGCGATTATTGAGTGCATGGTTTTGAAGTTTACTGCCAAAAGGTAGCTCTCTTTGACGTGTGAATAGCTTACTGAATTCAGCTCCTTCGTATTCAGAATAAGTATTTGTTGATTCGAAGTTTTTGGAAATGTAATCTTCCAGAATCACGTAAATAGCATAGAGGTTAGCAAAACTAGAGCGAGCCTTTGAACCCTTATTAGCCGAACGAGTTTTTAAATTAATGTATTGAATCAGATGACTATTGTTGAAAATATCATTAGCATTTTCCCCGAATTTATGATTGAGGATTGTCTTAATATTAGTCGTGAATAGGTGTTCCATTGGGTTCTTCAAAGAGTGTTAAGTTGTAGTTATTTGTTAATCTTTCTGTTTCAAATGTTCTTACTTCTTTTTCAAGTTTTTCACCCTTATACTCTTTTGCTAATTGAAGTCTTCTTAAACCTATTTTGATATATTCTTCTTGTAATTCAATACCAATACATTTTCTGTTTAATGCTTTAGCTACAGCACAAGTAGTAAAAGTGCCAGAGAAGGGGTCTAAAACTAAATCATTTTCGTTTGAACTTGCTTTGATGATACGTTCGAGTAGTGCGATAGGTTTTTGTGTAGGATGATTTTCGTATTCATCCATTCGATAACGAACCCTTGAGAATTCCCAAACATTGCCAGGAACTTTCTCTGAATTATAAACCGTTGGAATAGCTTTACGGTAGTCAATTAGCTTTCTTTTTGCTCCTGTTTTAGCTTCTACCAAAATATCATTGGCGTTGAAAGTATAGCTATTTTTATCTTTCACACAAAAAAGAATAGGTTCATACATTGACCCAAAATACTTTTTGGCTTGTACTCCAGAACTATCATAACTCCAAATGACTCTTGATAAAATATCTAGTTTCTTACGTAAGTAAATATCAAAAAAAGGCATAAACTGTGTAGCCGTCATTACATAAAAACTACCATTGGGCTTGAGCTTTTTTAAACAAAGGTCAATCCATTGATAGCACCAATCTAAATATGCTTCTTCACTTGCCCATTTTTCAATATGTCCACTAAAGTTTTTGCCAATATTATAAGGAGGGTCAGCAAAAATCAAGTCAACAGAATTATCTGCTACTTGCGTTTGCAAAGCTGTCAAAGCATCTCCGTGAATAATTTTATGATTATTTGTGCCAAAAATTTCCATTGTCGAACTGGTTGTACTAATAAATATAGACAAATTTAGTTATTCCTGACAATAAAGAAGGGTAGAAGCCTATAAAATGCCTCCTTCAAAAGTATTTTACAACTTCTTCACAAAATGGTGACTACTAATCTGAAAACTTTCATCAAACGGTAACCGCAAGGGTTTACCGCTACAGGTGTACATGATATAAAGAAAAGAGGCTAATGACAAATCTATTATCCATTGTCTTATTTTTAATGGCTTTATGGAATAATGAATCTTTTATTCTTTTTTATTCTCCTCTTTACACCAAACAAGGATACTACCTACATTATAACATCCATTAGGTAATGTATTAAAGAATTTATCAAATGAATCTTTCATATTCAAAGTTGACTCAAGTTGCTCAAGCAAATGAACAATCTTATCTGCTTCTTTGATTTTTCCGACATAGACTTCTGGAGTCCAGTATTGTTTTGTTGATTCTTTATTAAGGGTAGAATATTTTATTGAATAAATAACACCATCAGTACCAATACGCCAACCTTTTATATCTTTTCCATCACGCATAGAGAAGATGCCTGCATTATTGAACATCACGTAAATCTGTTTGGCTATTTCGGTGTCAATCTTTACTGTATTCTTATATTCTTTATGACGTTTAGGTTTATTCTCCTTGTAATTACCTTCTTGATTGGAGTCAGATATTTTAGTAGTAAAATTTGTTAATGTTCCTTTAAAGTTTTTGAAATCTTTAGTCCAAATACGAATACATTGTCTTTCTGAAGTAAAACTAAAATCTAAACTATCACTATGGTTTTTACCAATAGAAAATAGCTTTTTAGACTTTGTATTTACTTCATGAAGATGAATATCGTTACTATTAAAATGAGAATGATGAAAGTAATCGCTACTTTTAATAGTAATGAATGTATAAAAGTTGGTAAGAAAAAAGTAATAAGTAGTGATGGTTGCTAACATATTTTATCAATTTATGAATATAGTCTTGCCATTTATTTACTTTTTTGTTGGGTTTAATCATTTCATATAAGCATATTTTAGCACTTTCATTTACTTCAAACTATCAAACTCAATAAACTGATATTCTGGCGAAGATTCCAATAATTGTCTTAAAACAGCAGCATGACCATTCCCAAAAATTACTAATATTCTATCTTTACTACTTTCAGTTATTTGTTGCAGTTTTCTGAAAATTCGTAAGTTTCTATTATACCACCAGATAGATAAAATATCTGCACCTCTTTGATTGTCTAATTTAAAATCTCCTACCAAATATGCACCATAGCCTAATTTATGAGATTCGCTGGTATTGATATTTTTAATGTATTTCAATAGGTTGGTAGTTGCAGGTAGTTTTTCTTGATAATCAAACCATTTCATATACATTGCATTGAACTTATCGTCATTTTGGAAATCAAAATCCTTGAATAACTTTTGAAAATATACTGAATCTAATTTTACTAAATCTTCATCAAAAGAATCAGCATCAATACCATAGATAGTATCTATTTTCATTTCATTAGCTACTCTCAACGCTATTTGGTAGCGTTCGTCTCTTTCATTTCTTGAATTTCCCGCTTTATATTTTCTGAGTTTTTCTGTAGCATTCCATTTTGGTGCGGCTTCAATAGCAATTTTTGTAGGTTTGAATTGTTTAATATAATTTACCAATTCTGTAACTTCAGATTTTTTGGGTTCCTTTAGTACATCAATTTTATCGGTATCATTTACTTTATTGATGTCTAAATTAGGATAATCAAAATGAAAAGTACCTACCACTAAAACTTGTGCTTTTTCTTTAGGAAAAAATGAAGAAGGTTGTTTGATTTCGTTTTTTTGTCCGAATAGACTAAATGTATTGATTATTAATACAATTGTGGAGATTAGGTTTAAGGGCTTCATTAGAGATAACTTGTTAAAGTCTTTGGGTTTAGATTTTTATTAAATGTTAAGATAACTTCTTTACAAAATGGTGGCTACTAATCTGGAAGCCTTTGTTGAGGTATAAACGATGGGCGGTATGGCGGGTTGGACCAGAATCTAGGGTAACACAATCGTAGTTGTTAGCTTTGGCTAAATCTATTACATAATCTAACAAAGCAGTTCCATAGCCTTCGCCTCTTACTTTATCAGAAGTTGTGAGGTCGTCGATATAAATTTGTTTGCCATTATAAAGCATTTGCAAATACCTAAAACCAATGGCAGAAACTACTTCATCGTCTTTTTCAATGTATGCTAATTGATAACCCTCACTAAACATTTGGAGTACTGTTTCTACAAATACTTCTTCCGTAAGATGTGGACGAAGTAAACTTATTACATACCAACATTTGCGAACTTCTGCTTCAGTGTGAGCTATCTTTATGGTCATATTTATTGAGTGAATTTTGAGTTGTGAGTTAGTGAATTAGCGAGTTAGTGATTGAGTGAATTGTGAGTTTTGAATTAAATTCATTATCAAATAGATTCCTATTAGGAGCTGAATTAATTCACCTCCTAATAGGAAAATAACTCCATTCTCAAATCTTCAAATTAAAAAACGCTATTCCTCTTGAAAATCCTCAGAAATCAATTTGCGTAATTGTTGATGAGGACGAAGGTTTGGTCTTTTCGAGAATATCGCTTTGTCGCCACCAGCCGAAGAAGCTTTTGCTTTACTAGCCAGTGTTGCCGTATCGAAATATTGGTCTCTTACAAATTGATTTACTTCATCGGTATTGATAACGTCTCTCACCATTGAACCTTTTCCAAAGCCATCGTTATAAGCACCAATCCTAGAATCAGTTTCTGCCAAACGAGTTTCACGTTCAATCTCTTTGATTTCCTCCAAAAGATTTTTCTTCTGAATTTCCAAAGATTCAAAGCTTGGTAATAATTGTAAATCGTTTTCAAAGATATTCTTTTGAACAATTTGCTCTGCCAAGTCTTTTTCTACTTCTTGCAATTGTGTAACCAATTTTAATTTTTCTTTCTTCAAACGTTTCAAACGTGGGTCAATCTGCAACCATTTCGACCAATAACATTGTAAAACAGGAAAGGCAATACCCAAACAAATAGCACCAGCCAAAGCAAACAAAATACCTGATAACACAAATGACGTTAATGCCCAAGGACTATTCACCAATTTTTCATTCAGTTGGTCGAATACTCTTAATTTTTCATCAATTTGTCGAGTAACATTAGCGGGTAGAGGAGCCGTTGGGTTTAGCGGGTCGAAGCTTTGGTTTTGTAATTGTTTGATAGATTTGTTTACGCCCTCTTTCATTTTATCAGTCTTGTAGGCTTCGTACCTAAACCAACCCAAAATAAAGAGCGTTGCAACGGCAAAAACTACCGTAATACTTTTAAACCAAACATATACTTTTTTAGAGCGTTCTGAATTTGCATCGTTATAAGGCGATTCAATCAAACGTTCGTAAGCTGGTTTTAATAAAATAGAAAGCATTGCCAAGCCAACCGCAAATGACCAAGCTTCAAAATTATTACGAATGTTAAGGGCATACGCAACGATTTCGTGCGAGATAATTAAATCGCCAGCCACAAAAGATACTCCAGCCAAAAAGTAAATAATTCCTGCAAATAAAGAGTATTTATGTGCTACAGCTTTTCTTTTTTCGTATAAAGTGTTCGCCGTTTCTTGATTTTCGTTTAACTGATTTTCAAGACGGTCTCTGTTTTTGCCAGCTAAATTTACATTTAAAATTCTTGCTTGTAGTGCATCAAAAGCTTCTTTAGAGCGAGTTTTAACATGTTCGATTACTTTTTCTAAATCGCTTAGTTCTTGCTTTTTCTCATTTAGTTGACGAGAAAGCCATTCGAAATTTACTTGAGAAGAAAGATAACCTTCATAAGTATTTCTATCCACCGATTCCAAACCACCATGATAGCCATGTTGAAAATCGTAATTTTCGGTATGTGTAGCAGGAGTATTTGCTAGCATACGATTATTGTTGTGTTCAGTATTTTCCATGTTATTCTTCTTCTCCTAAAATTGTTTTCACTTGATTGTTATTCAATTTATTTCGATAGTTCTGTGCCAAATGATATTCACTTTCAAATACTTTAATCAGCATATCTCTTTGGGCTTTTAGCTTTAGATTGATAGTACTCAATTTGGTGAGTTCAGGTAAAATATCTTGTTTTTTCTGGCGATACTTTTCGATTTCAGCTTTATGCTTTTCGATGTCTGCTTCCCATTCTGCTACTTTCTTGATTTTGTCTTTATACAATTGGTTTCGCTTTTGAAAAATGCTAAAATCATCTTTGAAAATCGTAAGATTTCCCAAGAATAATTTTCCAGAAAACATAAATAAAAAGAAGATAAAAGCGAATAAAGCCCAAGCTTGAAGAGGAGGTTTTGAAGCATAGATTTGTGCAAAAACAAAGAACGAAGCCGCCAAAGGCATACCTACTTCTTCTAATAATCTTTTCCAAGTACTTTCTTTACTTTCGTCGTGCAAGAAAGAAATTCTACCAAAAAGGTTGAACATCCCTGCTAGAAATACTCCTAATGCAATAAAAGCAGTTTCTTGAAATTGCCCTTGTAAAGATTCTCTGATAAGATAATAATTACCAACTGCAATGCCCGTAGCAAGTGTTAAGCCCACAACGGTTCTCAATAAATGATGTTGCTCAGTAAATTCTTGATTTTTGAGTGCTTGAATTTGCTGTTCAACTTCTTTTACCAAGCTTTCTTTTTCGTTAATCCAGTAATTAAGCTCACCAATTTCTTCTTGGTGTTGAGCAATCACTTTATCGGTTTCGGCAGTTTGTTGCGAGAAGTAATGACGAATGATAGAAACCTTTTCGTCGGGATTAGAACCCGAAAGCCCGAAAATAACGCCTTCGTCTCGAAGAATATCTTCGTTGATAAGCCAATCGGGTTGGTCATTGATAGGATGTGAAAACGTTGGTGCAGGCTGAGTAACTGTCACCAACGTTTCGTTTGAAGATACCTCTTCTGCGATTGGTATCTCTATATTTGTATTTTCAATGGTAGGTTTGTTGCCACGGAAAACATATTTCAACTTGTCGAAAAAAGACATAAGGTCGTGAATAAATAGTTTCAAGAAAGACCGAATTTGGTAAAAAAAACTTTATTCGACAAAGAAATTATGAGGAATGGCAGATATACAAGTTTTATACTTCTTGTAAAATACCTAAAATGGTAAATAAGATACCAATAAAGGCAGCAAGTCCACCAACAGTTCCTAAGCCAACGATGGCCAATACAATACCAATCCCTAAAAGTATTACGCCAAGTTTCAAGAATGAATTCCAGCTATGAAAATCAACAGGTTGTGCTGACTTTTTCATCTTCTTTTCTAACTTTTTGATGATTAGTTTCTCCACAAAATTAGCTTTATGCGTGCTGGTTACTGTTTTGTTCTCGTTTTTTTGAGCAATGACTTTCTCTAAAAGAGCATTAATTTTTTCTTTTTTTACTTCGCTGATTTGTTCTTGACTTGCTTCTTCAACCTGAATTACTTCAGCAGTAGAAGCATACATTGTTGGGCTTTGTTTTTTGGGAGCCGCCTCAATCATTGAAGTATTGCGTTGAGGTTCAATTTTGGCAATTTCAATGTTAGCTTTTTCAGCTTGATTTTGGGAAATTACAGCCTTCTGTGAAGTACAAGAAACAGCTACAAATACAGCAAAGATGCTGGCGAAAGTTAGTCTAATTGTTTGCATAATACTAGGTTTTAGTTTTGTTAAGAAACGCTGAAAGAATTAATTAATTGCAAAAGAAAAAGCCCAAATCATTATTTTGGGCTTTTTCTGGGAGTAGTTGTTTAAGCTGCTTTTTTCATTTGATGAAAAACGGTTCGCTCAAATTTTTGACGAGCATACTCAAGTGAAATTTTAAATTCTTTTATATCTTCTTGCGAAGGAAGTTCAAACATGGCATCTGTAATGATTGATTCGCAGATTGAACGCAAACCTCTTGCTCCTAGTTTATATTCCATCGCTTGGCTTACGATGTATTCTAAGGCTGGCTTTTCAAATTCTAAATCAATACCTTCCATTTTAAATAATTTATGGTATTGTTTAGTGATAGCATTTTTAGGTTCTGTTAAGATCGAAAGTAATGTTTCGTGGTCTAAAGGATCCAAATAAGTAACCACAGGCAAACGACCTAATAATTCTGGAATTAAACCAAATGATTTTAAATCTTGAGAAGTAACGAATTTCATGACATTTTCTTCCTCAAACATATCCAAGAAAGTATCATCAGAACTAAAACCAATCGGACGAGTATTTAAACGTTTCGAAATATGACGTTTGATACCATCAAATGCACCACCACAAATAAAGAGAATATTTTCGGTATTTACCGCAATCATTTTTTGGTCTGGGTGTTTTCTGCCTCCTTGAGGCGGACAATTCACTACCGCACCTTCTAATAATTTCAATAAAGCTTGCTGAACACCTTCGCCCGAAACATCACGAGTGATAGATGGATTATCAGATTTACGAGCAATTTTATCAATTTCATCAATAAATACAATGCCCATTTCAGCTTTTTCTACATCATAATCGGCAGCTTGCAGTAAACGTGTTAATATACTTTCAACATCTTCACCTACATATCCAGCTTCTGTAATTACGGTAGCATCAGCAATACAAAAAGGTACTTCTAACATTTTTGCAATGGTTTTTGCCATATATGTTTTTCCTGTACCTGTTTCGCCAACCATGATAATATTTGATTTTTCAATCTGAATATCGTCTTGACTTATTTTAATATCGTGTTGCATCAAGCGTTTGTAGTGATTATAAACGGCAACGCAAAGATGTTTTTTTGCTTCGTACTGACCAATCACATATTGATCAATATACTTTTTCATTTCTATTGGTTTCACCAAATTAAACTTTGGTGCTGGTGCTTTACTATTTTTATTTTTTCTGTTTTTCTCAGGATTCAATTCTTGTTGAACTACTTGGTAAGCTTGCGTTACACATTCGTTACACACGTGTCCATCCATACCTTCCATCAATAAAGGTACTTCATTTTGTTTTCGTCCACAAAGGACGCAATGGGCTTGCTGTTGTCTCATATCTTTACACACAAAATTGTGCCTTCATTATTTCCGAAGTAAAATTACTGATTTAAAAACAAAAAATGCTTACTACTTCTGTGGAAGTAATAAGCATTTTTGGGGATACGCTAATTTAATCTTACTTCTTTGTTCAAGATTTTATACTCTTGTCAATACTTCATCAATTAAACCGTATTCTTTTGCTTCTTCTGCACGCATCCAATAGTCACGGTCTGAATCTCTTTCGATTTCTTCGAATGATTTTCCAGAGTGATGTGCCAAGATTTCGTACAATTCTTTACGAATTTTTACGATTTCACGAGCGGTAATTTCAATATCACGAGATTGTCCTTGCGCTCCACCTGAAGGCTGGTGAATCATAATACGTGCGTGTGGCAATGCAGAACGTTTACCTGCTGTACCGCCAGCCAATAATACTGCACCCATCGAAGCCGCCAACGAAGTGCAAATCGTAGAAACGTCTGGACGGATATAGTGCATTGTATCATAAATACCTAAACCTGCATAAACAGAACCACCCGGAGAGTTGATGTACATCATGATGTCTTTCTTAGCATCCGTAGATTCCATAAATAACATCTGAGCTACAATGATATTCGCCATATAATCATCTACAGGTACTCCCATGAAGATAATTCTATCCATGATTAAACGTGAAAAAACATCAATCTGTGCAAAACGCATTGGGCGTTCTTCGATGATGTACTGAGTCATATCTTCAATGAATGGACGACTAGTACCTCCGATATTATTTGCCTGATTCATGTACTGGTCAACTGCCAAACCGTTCAAACCTCTGTGGTGTACGGCGTATTTTCTGAATTCTTCTGAACTTAATTCTTTTGGAAACATAACGTTATTTTATAAAATTGAAAATATGTCGGTTGGTAAATTAAATCAAATAAACCATTTTAGCAATTCTGTAAGCTGGAATTTGCTTGAATGCTTTCTTAATAACTTTCAAAAACCTCAAATAGTTCTAGCAATAATTTTGAAACTTATCAGTTTATTTTTGGTGTTATTCAAAAAATCTTCGACAGCAAAGATGCAAAAACTATGAAATAATTCTTGTCAGTTTTACAGAGAATTTATCAGAAAAGATGATAATTATGAAAATTGGAGAAAAAATACGACAAGCCCGTCTGCTAAAAGGATACTCTCAGGAGAACATGGCAGAGCTTTTGCAAATCTCAACAACCGCTTTTGGCGATATTGAAAGAAGTAAAACTGAACTCACTATCAGCAGAGCTACTAAAATAGCCAATTTGTTGGATATAAATGTGTTGGAGCTTTTTGGAGAAGAAGTAATTACTCCGAAAGTAATGCCAAATACAGCAATTGAAACAGAGCAATTAAAGCTTGAAATAGAAAAACTCAAGAAGGAATCAGATTACTGGCGAAGTAAGTTTGAAGAACGTGTTTTGATTGAAGCCTACAGACTGATTCAAAGCCAACAACAACGAGAGAAAATAGGGTTTTAGGAGTTTATGAGTTGAAAGTTTATGAGAATGGAGTTTTTACGATGAAAGTGTTTAATTTTTTTGGATTTTTCTATTAGCTGGCGAATTAATTCTCCAGCTAATAGAAAAAAAATAGAGTAGCTAAAGTTGATAAAACAAAAAATCCCGCAGAGGTTGACCTTACGGGATTTTTTGTTGAATTGTGGTTGATTATTCTGGTTCAAGACTCATCACTCACAATTCTTAACTCATCATTCACTAAGCTCCAACTACTTGTTTGAACTCATCTACAGTGATGTTTTTGCTTTCAGTTTTCACTTTAGAAACAATTACATCAGAAACTTTAGCTGCATATACTTCATTGAACATTTTCATGAAGTTATCTTGCTTATTTTTATCAGTTAAATAACCGTTAGCGATACGCTCAATCATTTCGTCCATGCTGTTATCAGCAGGTGCATACATTCCGAATTGACCACGAATCATTTCTTTCGTTCTTTCAAGAACTTCTGGATATTCAACTTTGATTTCGTTTTGAGTAGCAACTTCGTTTTTGATTAAGTTTAGACGAATGTCTTTCTTAACGTTTTCAAAATCAGCATCAATTTGCTCTGGTGTGAATTTTCCTTCATTTACTTGGATTAACCATTTATGTAAGAATTCTTCTGGCAATTCGATCGCAATATTTTCTAATAAAGCTTTCTCAGCATCAATTCTTAATAAATATTCAGCCTCACGCTTGTAGTTTGATTTGATGATTTCCAAAATTTCTTTACGGAATTCTTCTTCAGAACTTACTTTACCTTCGCCTAAAACTTTATCAAAAAATGCTTGATTCAATTCAGCAGGAGCGTTACGAGTAATATCTTCAATCGTGAAAGTAACTTCACCAGTTAAACCAGTTTTATTACCTGTAGCCAATTCAATTGATTTTTCATCAACGAAAGTAGCTTGAAGGTCAAATGTAATTGTATCGCCTTTGGTAGCACCGATAAAAGTAGCTTTTGCTTCGTCTTTGATTGCTTTGAAAGGAATTGCAGATTTTTCAGTCCATTCTCCTTGTGTGAAAACACCAAAAAGCATATCACCATCTTCAACTGAATCTGGGTGGATTTGCTCTCCAGAATTTTGTTTCAAATTCTCGATAGTTTCTTCTACTTCCTTTTCAGTTGCTTCGATTTCATAAGTACTGATTGTTGGAATTTTCTCGAAATCAACTGTGAATTCTCCAGCTAAACCTAAATCGTAAGAAAAACTAAATTCAGTTTGAGTATCCCAATCAATTGGATTTTCAAATTCATTCAATGGCATTGGGTCACCAACTAAACTCAAATTGTTTTCTTTGATATAGTTAGGAACAGCTTTACCTAAAACAGAATTGATTTCGTCGATTAAAATAGATTTACCAAACATTTTTTGTACCATTTGCATAGGTACCATTCCTGGACGGAATCCTTTGATGTTGGCACGCTTACGGTAGTCTTTAAGGTTTTTATCGACTTGTGGCTTATAATCAGCCTCAGAAATAGATACGACCAAACGGGCGTTAACTGGGGTACTTTTTTCGAGAGAAATGTTCATCTTTATGAATTCGGATTTTGGAATGCGGATTTCTGATTTTAATGTTAATAAATTTCAGTTGTCTGATTTTCGTAAATCCGCATTCCGAAATCAACAATCAGAAATCAAAAAAGCCCTCAAAACCGTATCGGTTGAGAGGGCTTTGAATGAGTACGGGCGGAGGGACTCGAACCCCCATGCCTCACGGCGCCAGATCCTAAGTCTGGTATGTCTACCAATTCCACCACGCCCGCTTGCGTTTTGGAGGTGCAAAATTAGGAAGCCGATTTTTTATTTGCAAGCTTTTTGGGAGAAATATTAGAAAAAAACTGAAATATTTTCCTGAATAAAAAATACAATAAATTAATCTGTTGATTATTAGTGATTTAATAAAAAAAGCTACTGCTAATTATGTAAGAATTATTTTTAGGATAATTCTTACGATACTTAATGTATTACTTTAATAGAGGAAAATGAAAGAATGAATGATAGACTTTTAATCTGTCTTTTTGATGATTCTTTTCATCTTCAATTGCAATATCCTTTGTTTGTCCTTAAATTTAATCCTCAAGCTTCAAATGAAACTATTAAGACCTTTGAACAGGCTTTAACATTAGTACTAGGAAACCAAAACGAACTCAATTATAAGAATCATGGAAGAAAAAGACACATCTTTGCCGCCTTTCATCAAATCATGGAAACAACTATACTGGATAGTTGTCGGTAATTTGGTGCTGATGATTATCCTATTTTATCTCTTTAGCGAATACTTCAACTAAGTAGAAATTGTGGACTTAATTTGCCGTTTTAGATAGAACGGAATTATCAAAGCATGATATGAATTGATATAAAAACGGTGATGGTGTACGAATGGCATCTCCATAAACCAGTATTTTAAACAGAGAGGACAAAATTCTCAAAATTCATAACTCATAATTCATCACTTTTTTTATCCTCTTTCAAAAGCTTATATTTAAAATTTAACATGGGAAATATTGATTGGCTAGTACTGATTTTAACCTTAGGAACAATTGTTGGTTTTGGACTCTGGAAAGGTCGATTTCAAGAAAAAAATATTGAAGAATATTTATTAGCCAGTCGCCAAATGCCATGGTACCATGTCACTCTTTCGGTGATGGCAACGCAGGCAAGTGCCATTACTTTTTTATCTGCTCCTGGACAAGCTTACATCGACGGAATGCGTTTTGTACAATTTTACTTCGGTTTGCCTTTGGCGATGATTGTACTTTCTATCACTTTTATTCCCATTTTCAAAAAGTTAAAAGTCTTTACGGCTTATGAATTTCTGGAAGGTCGTTTCGACCTAAAAACCAGAGTAATGGCTTCTTTCCTTTTCTTGATTCCACGAGCTTTATCTACTGGTGTAACCATTGCGGCTCCTTCAATTATTCTTTCAACTATTTTAGGCTGGAATTTATATTGGACCAACATCGCTACGGGAATCGTTGTAACCATTTATTGTATGTACGGCGGTTCAAAAACGATTTCCTATACACAAATGCAACAAATGTTGGTGGTGATGATTGGAATGTTTTTGGCTGGTTATATGGTCGTTCATCTATTACCGACTGAAATGGGTTTTGTGGATACTTTGAAAGTAGCGGGCAAAATGGACAAACTTAATGTGATAGATTGGAAATTTGATTTAAACAATCGCTATAACGTTTGGTCGGGTTTGATTGGCGGTTTTTTCTTACAATTATCCTACTTCGGCACTGACCAATCGCAAGTAAGTCGGTACTTATCAGGCGAATCTGTTGGAGAAAGCCGTTTGGGCTTATTGATGAATGGCATCTTTAAAATTCCGATGCAATTTTTGATTTTACTCGTGGGTTCTTTAGTTTTCGTGTTTTATCAATTCCATGAAGCACCACTTTTTTTCAATAAAACTGAATTGGGAAAAGTAGAACAAACGACAGCTTATAAGGCATTAGTCAAGAAAAATACTGAGGTTTTTACAGAAAAGAAAAAAGCCGTAGAAGAACTTTATGCCGTTCTTAAAACAGATGAAAATGCCAGTACTTCAAAGACAAAAGCACTCAATGCTCAAAAGCTTGAAGTTTTGAAAGCAAAAGCTTTAGCTGCCGATAAAAAAGCGAATGAATTAAGAAGTGAAGTGAAGGATTTGATGCTGAAAACAAATCCAGATGCCAATACCAACGATACCAATTATATTTTTCTATCATTCGTAACCAAGTATTTGCCACAAGGTATGGTCGGTTTGTTAATTGCTGTGATATTATTGGCTTCGATGGGTGCGATGGCTTCGGCATTTAGTTCGCTCACTTCTTGTACGATTGTGGACATTTATCAAAGAATGATTCACAAAGAAGACACCGAAAAACACTATGTAAACGCTTCAAAATTAGTGACTTTGGGCTGGGGAATTGTTTGTATTATCGTGGCACAATTCACAGCAAACATTGGTAGTTTGATTGAAGCCGTAAACATTTTAGGTTCATGGTTTTATGGCACTATTTTGGGCGTTTTTTTAGTGGCCTTTTACTTTAAATCTATCAAAGGCGACGCTGTTTTCTGGGCGGCATTGTTGGCAGAAGTATTTGTAATTTACGCTTGGTGGATAGATTTAACGGCTTTTCTTTGGCTAAATGTAATTGGCTGTGTGCTGGTAATTGCGTTTGCTTGGGTGATTAGTTTGTTTAATCGAAGAGTTGTGAATTAGTGAATTGTGATTATAAAATTTCATTTCGTTTAATATAATCAAATAGCTCATTCTATCTAAAAGAAAAATTTACAGTAGCGGTAACCTTTACGGTTACCGTTTATTGTTTCATTACTTCTTGCAAACGGTAACGGCAAGCGTTACCGCTACATTTTTTGATTAGTTGCTACTATATATTTTGAGGCTATTGCTTAAGCTGCAATGAATTTCAAACGCTCGTTTTTATAATGTTTACTATCTTGTGTAAATATTTGATTTCATTTCCATAATCTATCAAACCATGAAAAAAATATTACTCCTACTCGTACTTGCTACCAGTATTTTTACTTCCTGCAAAACCTCTCAAAGTACTTCTCAACAATCTTCTGAGAATGTTGTCAATATTACTTTTTTGCATTTGAATGATGTCTATGAAATTTCACCTTTGGAAGGTGGAAAAGTAGGTGGTATGGCTCGTGTGGCTACGGTCAGAAAGGAATTATTGCAGGAAAACCCTAATACTCTTACGCTACTTTCTGGAGACTTTCTGAATCCTTCTTTGATTGCGACCTTCAAATATGAAGGTAAAAGTATCAAAGGTCGCCAAATGGTGGAAGCGATGAATGCCGTGGGTTTTGATTGGGTAGGTTTGGGTAATCATGAATTTGATATTGATGAAGCCGATTTACAAAGAAGAATTGATGAATCTAAATTCCAATGGTTAGCAAGCAATGCTTTACAAAACAACAAAGGAACGCTTTCGCCTTTTGCCAAAAACGTTGATGGAAAAAGTATTCCTTTTCTAAAAACAACGATTCTTACTTTTAAAAATACAGCGGGCAAAGAAGTAAAAATGGGAATGTTTTCGGTAGTTGTACCGTCTAACCAAAAAGACTTTGTGCATTATGATGATTTCTTTGAAGCTTCAAAAAAGGCTTATGAAAGCCTAAAACCTCAGTGCGATTTTGTAGTTGCTATTACGCATCTCAACAAAGTAGATGATGCTAAATTGGCGAAAATGTTGCCAGAAGTAAAGCTTTTAATGGGCGGACACGACCACGACAATATGCTTTTCAAAGAAGGAAACGTAGTGATTGCCAAAGCCGATGCTAATGCAAAAACGGCTTATATTCACCGTTTGGCTTTTGATACAAAAACGAAAGCTCTGACGATGAAGAGTGAATTACGTGCCATCAATGAACAAATTAAAGATGATGCCGAAGTAGCTGTAGTGGTGAAAAAATGGGAGGATATTCTGGATGCGGCAATGATTAAAGCTGGTTTGAATAAAAATGATGTGGTAACTACGGTAAATACGCCTTTGGATGGCAGAGAAAGTACCATGCGAAATAGCCATACAAACTTGGGCGATTTAATTGCTAAAGCAATGACTGCCGCCGCTACTCAACCCGTTGATTGCTCGATTTTTAATAGTGGTTCTGTAAGAATTGATGACCAATTAGTAGGTGCAATTACGCAATTGGATATTATGCGTGTGTTGCCTTTTGGTGGTAAAATTGTAGAAGTAAAACTACAAGGAAGTTTATTGGCTAAAATTCTAGAGACAGGTTTACAGAACAAAGGTAATGGCGGTTATTTGCAATGGGATAAAATCAGTCAAGATGCTGGAACGAAACAATGGTTAATTGATGGCAAAGCTTTGGACGTAAATAAAGAATATCAAGTAATGATGCCGAAGTTTTTGATTGAAGGAAAAGAAACTAATTTTGGCTACCTGACAGCTCAAAACCCAGGAGTAAAAGGCATTATTGAACCAGATGATAAAGACACAAACGATATTCGTAACGATATTAGAAAAGTATTGATTGCCTACTTGAAAAAGTAACACGGCTTTCCAAGCCGTGAGTTTATTCATCTTTTGTAAACTTAAATGATAAAACTATCCATACGAAAATTAATAAAATAAATGGAAGATAAATTTTTCCTAGAGCACGAAAGATATCCATTCTTAAAGACCATAATAGATTGTTAGCCATAAAATTAAGTATAGTAATCAAGATAAAGGCTATTTTAATAGAGTGATTTAACCTTAAAAATATAGAAATGACAATGATTATTCTAATCAAGTATAGCGTAATTAAAAATGTAAAAAAGGTGATTGTTTGAAAATCGTAATGTCTTGCATCTTTAATTTGATTACAATCTTTTTTGATGAACTCTAAAACATCTAACTCCGTTAGTTCTCCTAAACCTGAGTAAAATGATATATAAAATGAAAAATATAAGGTGATGATACCTATCATCTTGTAAAAGAGGTACTTTGGCATAGTGTTGAGGTTTAACTCTTACAATTTAGCAATCGTGAGTGAAAAGCCAAAACCTATCAAGTAGAACAAACTGTATGATTGAATTATTAAGAAACACTTTGTAAAATCTCTGACTTTAATACTCCTTCGTTTTTACGGCTTGGAAAGCCGTACCACTGAAAAAGATAGCTTTTCCTATCTCGGAGATAGGTTGTTGATACTTTGAGAATGTCTGACGAGTCTTTTTTGCGGGAAATTGCGTGATTTAGATAGGATAGAGATACTTTTTTGCGGTATTTTACGTGAAAAAGATAGGTTTGAGATACTTGAAGTATCTCGAACCTATCTTTTTGATACATTTTAGATTCAAAAACCGAAGAAAACCGCAAGGAGATAATTGCTATTGATTTTCTTCATGGAAAGCTGTCTATCTGATGTACGACTTGGAAAGTCGTGATACTGAAAACTACAACGCTTTTTTCTTCTTTGAAGTTACTGGAGCCGCTACTGGTAATTTTGCTCTGTAATCTGCAATGCCTTTTTCAATTACATCTTTAAAGAAAGAAAATGAACCAGAAGTATCTGTACTTCCCAAAGCCAAAGCTTTTTGTGCTAATGGAAAAGCTTCTGCATAATTACTTGTCTTCGCTAAAATTTGTGCTTTTACCCAAAGGTTACGGAAAGTTTCTCCGCCAGCGATAGATGAATTTACGGCAGTCAACGCTTGGTTTAATTTTCCTTTTCCTAAAAAGAATTCAGCCGCTGTACGCATAACATTTGAATTGTCAGCAATTGCTTTATTGATAGCACTTTCAGTCATTTTTGAAGTTTCGATAGCGATAGGAGCAATTGCTTTTTTATCTGCCCAATAGATATTCAAATTGGCTGTGCTATCAGTAACATCACTGAAATCAATTGTGAAAGATTCTGTTTTAGCATTTGAAACTGCTTTCACTGAAGTACATAAAGCGTCTTTTTCTGGTGAATAACTTTGTTCCGTTGCAGTAATATCTTTGTTCAAAATCAAAGTCCAGTCGCCTTTAGTTGGAATCGAGAAAACTGAATATGTTCCTGCCGCTACTTTTTGTCCGCCTAAACTAATTTCATTTGATAAAGTAATTTGTGTAGCAGCGTTTGCACCTGTACGCCACACTTTATCGAAGGCTACAACGCCACCAAAAATTTCACGACCTTTTATACTTGGACGAGAATACTTAATGCTGATGTCGGTTGTGCCAACAGTTTGTGCAACCGATGCCGCAGGACTTGGTTGTGGTAAGCGAACTTGTGCCGTAGCTGAAATTGAAAGAGCAAGGCAGATGCCTAAAAATAATTTTTTCATTGTTGAGTGTTTAAAATATTGTGAATTGAGATTTTGACATAAAAGTAAGGAAGTAAAAATCCTTGTATTTAATTTTTCGCTCAATGGCTTTTTTTAAAAGATATTTTTTAGACCTTTGAACTCTGAAACATTACCATAATCTATCAACGCTATGCACAGAAATCAATTACTTCAATTACTGGAAAAGTATCAGCCTTATAACGCAACGGATTCTAAATTTCAGGAAGAAATTATCTCTTTCGTAAAAGCAAATTCTACTTGTTTTGAGCGTTCTTTATTGGTTGGACATGTTACGGGTTCGGCTTGGATATTGGATAAATCTCGTCAATATACTTTATTGACACATCATAAAAAGTTGAATCAATGGTTTCAGACAGGGGGACATTGTGATGGCGACTCAGATGTATTAAATGTTGCCTTGAAAGAAGCAAAAGAAGAAACAGGCTTGAAAAATATAAAAGTATTAAGTCCTGATATTTTTGACATTGATATTCATTTAATTCCAGAAAGAAAAGGAATTCCAGTGCATTTGCACTTTGATGTTAGGTTTTTGTTGGAAGCTGATATGAACGAAGCATTGATTGTTTCTTCAGAATCTACTGATTTAAAATGGATTCCCCTTTCAGAAGTAGCAGAATTAAATGATAGTGATTCTATTATGAGAATGGTGGAGAAAAGTATTTTTTGATTTTGGATTTCGGTCGTCGGCTATCGGTCATCAGATTTGGGATATTGAACATTTATTATCCAAATTTAAAAATATCCGAAATCCAAAAGCTGACATCCGAAATCCAAAAGCTGACATCCGAAATCCTATACCTATTCCTCCAACACATCAATTCTAAAAAATACAGGAATGGCTGGGCGTTCGTTATATTCTTTACCTGCTTGAATGGCGTCAACAACTTCCATGCCTTCAATTACTTCTCCAAAAACAACATACAGTCCATTTAGTTGGCGAGCTTCGGCTTCGTTGGTGATGATATAAAATTCTGTTGGTGAAGAAGCTCTATCTGGATTCCCTTCATCATAACGAGCCATTGCAACAGCCCCACGTTTATGCGTAAATTCTGGACGATATTCTGGAGGAACTAAATAATCTAATTGATCCATATATTCACCGCCGCCTTGTATGCCCATGCGGTAAATATTACGATAAAACATTCTACTCACATAATAGCCCGCTTTTACATTTCTGATAAAATTAGCACGATGTAAAGGTGTTTCAGTATGAAGCTTGATAACAAAATCTCCGCCAACGGTATGTACTTTTACTTTCGTCTCAGGGTTTTCTTTGCCGTATTGTGTCAAAAACGTTTTTGGGTCTTGGTCAAATAAACGCAAGTCCTTTTTACATGAAATGAATGAAATACAAAAAAAGAAGATTATGATTTTTTTCATCAGGCTATTTGTGTATTTGTTTTTTACTATCTGTGTAATGGTTTTCGGCTTTTGAGAAAATAATTTGCTAAGTTAGTGTCATAAAGCTAGCAACCGAAATCCAAAATCACACATCCAAAATCGCATTAGTTAGCACGATAATACATTGTCGAACAGTTTTCTTTGGTTAAAATACCGTTGGCTTGTTCACTAATATCATCAACTGTTACGGCTTGGATTTTACCAGACTCCAAATTCGCATATTCAACATCGCCAGCGTTGGCGGCAAAAGCCAAATTCATCGCACGGTTCAATAATTCAACTTCTGAAAATACTAAAGTAGATTCTGCCTGATTTTTTACTTTTGTCAATTCTTCTTCTGAAACTGGATTTTTTAAGAAATCATTTAATACTTCTTGTATCGCCGCATCGCCTTCTTCAATACTGATTCCTTTGTTCAGATTTCCTTGAACAATCATCAAACCGGGATCTAACGAAGAAGTAACATAAGCATTGATTGAATTAAAAATGGGTTGTTCTTTTACCAATTTCTCGTATAATCTTGAAGATTTACTTCTTCCCAAAATATCGCTTGCTAAATCTAACGCATTAAAGCCTACATCATGTCGTCCTTGCGTATGATATACTTTATAGAGTGCATCCAAAGGCACTTTTGCTTCTACTTCTAAAAATCTTGAAGCAGTTTGAATCGGTTCTTGTGGTAAATTTCTGGGACTTAGCTTACCTGCTGGAATAGGTTCAAACCATTTCTTGGCTAATTGTTTTACTTCTTCCACACTGATTGGCCCAGCTACTACTAAGATCGCATTGTTTGGAAGATAGTGTTTATAGAAAAAGCTACGAACGTCATCCATTACTGCATTCTCGATATGTGCAATTTCTTTCCCAATCGTTGCCCATTTATAGGGATGAACTTGGTAGGCAAGCGGACGAAGTTTCAACCAAACATCACCATAAGGTTGATTTAAATACCTTTGCTTGAACTCTTCAATCACAACTTTTTGTTGTACGTCCAAAACCTTTTGGTCGAATGATAATGATAACATTCTATCTGATTCTAACCAAAACGCCGTTTCAATATTTACCGCTGGAAGTGTAATATAGTAGTTGGTAATGTCTGGAGAAGTAAAAGCATTGTTTTCACCACCTACTTTTTGTAGTGGAGTATCGTAAGAAGGAATGTTTTTAGAACCGCCAAACATCAGATGTTCAAACAAATGTGCAAAACCTGTTTTGTGTTCTTCTTCATCACGAGAGCCAACATTATATATAATATTGACAGCAGCAATAGGGGTGGAATAATCTTGGTGAACATAGACTTTAAGTCCGTTGTCTAGTATAAAATAATCGTATGAAATCATGTATCAATGTTAGGTAACAAATAATCGTCTATATTAACGAAAAATTAAAAATTATCAGGACAAAAGTAAGTATTTAGGACTTCTATTGTGTGTGAAATGCTTAAAATTCAATTCGCTTTATTTATTTAAACTTCCAATATGAAAAAAATATTTGTTTTAATAACGCTTACATTGGGCTTTTTTCTTCAAAGTAAAGCCCAAATATTAAATGATGCCACCACTCGCCAATTAATTTCTCAAGGTTTGGATAAAATGTATTCGTATGATTTTAAAGAATCGGCAGAGATTTTTAGTAAAATAAAAGTTAGGCATCCACAACATCCTGTGTTTCATACTTTAATGGCGATTCAAACGGAATTACAGTATTTTCCGCTGAAAGATTTTCCCGGTCAGCAAAAAACATACTTAGCTTATCTGAATCAAAGTAGAGCTTTAGCGGAGGCGATGTTAGATAAGAACGAAGAAGACATTGAAGCCAATTTCTTTGAACTAGCTACTTTAGGTTATTTAGCCGCTTATGATGCCGACAACCAAGAATTTATGAAAGCCGTTGGTGTTGCTAAAAAAGCCTATTCGCATTTAAAGAAAGGCTTAGCGTTAACAGAAAAACAACCAGAGTTTTTGTATTCGTCGGGTATTTATAATTATTACAGAATAGAATATCCAGAAACGCATCCAGTGATTAAATCAGTGATTTGGATGTTTGCCGATGGCAACAAAAAACTAGGTTTACAACAATTAGATTTAGCAACCAGAAAAACCATTTTTGTAAAAACAGAAGCGGCTTTTTATGCGGGCTATGTCTATATGAAATATGAAGCAAACCCTGCAAAAGCATTACAATACAATACAATACTTGCAGAAAAATATCCTGATAATTTACTTTTTCAAATGCAAAGAATGGATTTCTTGACTGCCTTAGGTAAATATGATGATGCGGATGACATTGCTAATAAAATTTTAAAACAAAAAGGGGTGATGTTTCAGTGTGCGGGAACAATTTTTAAAGGATTAATTGCCGAGAAAGATAAAAAGGACGATAAACTAGCGGAAGCCTATTTACTAAAAGGAGTAAAAATGCCTTACGACGAGCGTTTCACTAAAGATTATCACGGATTGGCTTATTTAGCTTTGGCACGCATCGCAAAACGTGCGGGACAGCCCAGTAAAGTAAAAGAATATGCCAAAAAAGCATCCAAATTAGCAGAATACAAAGCAACAATAGCAGAAGCAAAAGCCCTTTTGAATTGATTTTTTTGAGACTTTAGGACTTGAAGACTAAAAGACGCTAGATGAAAGACACAAGACTTTTGGTCTATCTAATACAAAGATAATTGTAGCGGTAACCTTCACGGTTACCGTTTTTGTTTGGAAAATAAATCAAAACGGTAACCGCAAGGGTTACCGCTACCAATAACTTTTTGAATTTTTTATTTCAAAAATCTTGTCTCTTGTGTCTTTTAGTCTTACGTCTTCAAGTCCTAAAGTCTCAGATATTAACGCATCTCCTGCAAAAGTTTATTAGCAAAGATAAACTCATTTAATTCTGGCACAGCTGAAGTACGAATGTTCTTATTGTCGCCTTCCCAAACCTTTAGCCCTTTGTAAAGGAACATAATCTTCTCACCAATACCGATAACCGAGTTCATATCATGGGTAATTACGATGGTCGTAATATTAAATTCATCCGTAATTTCCTTAATCAATTCATCAATTTTAACAGAAGTCAGCGGGTCTAGTCCAGAGTTAGGTTCATCACAGAATAAGTATTTCGGATTCATCACAATTGCTCTTGCAATACCCACTCTTTTTTTCATCCCTCCCGAAACCTCCGAAGGCATCCTTGCACCAGCATTCTCTAATTCTACACGTTTCAGGCAAAACTGAGCTCTTTCTATTTTTTCCTCCTCACTCATGTTGGTAAGCATATCTAGTGGAAACTTCACGTTATCCAACACCGTCTTAGAGTCAAATAAAGCACCACCTTGGAACAAAACACCCATCTCACGACGAATAGTCTTTCTTACTTCCTCATCAGAATTATGAAAATCACGTCCATCATACAACACTTGTCCATGTTCAGGTTTTACAATCCCAATCATACATTTTAGCAATACACTTTTACCTGTACCACTTCCACCAATGATTAATGAAGTATCGCCAGGCTTAAATTCGCCATTGATACCGAGTAGAATATCTCGCCCATTAAAGGCTTTTCTAATGTCTTTTATCTCAATCATAGATTCAAATCTTTCCCGAATTTACAAAATTCGTTGCGATACACTATATATTTTCTGTATCTCTTCAACAAATCACCGTCCAAATAGCTCAACAACACTTTATAAAGTAAAATTCCCCTCTAATATCATACCAACACCACCCAAAGAGAATCAATCAAAGATTACAAAGCACAAAGAGCATCCTGCAAAGCCGCTAATAAAGAAGCAAAGACGGGAAATAACTTTGTGAAGCCAGCTAATGATGAAGCAAGAGTGGGAAGTAATTCTGTGAAGCCTGCTAATGATGGAGCAAATACGGGAAGTAATTCTGAGAAGCTAGCTAATAATGAAGCAAGAGCGGGAAATATTTTTGTGAAGACCACTAATAATAAAGCAAAGACGGGAAGTAACTCTGTGAAGCCTACTAATGAAGAAGCAAGAGTTGGAAGTATCTCTGTGAAGCCATCTAATGATGGAGCAAAGACGGCAAATAACTTTGTTAAGCCCGCAATTAATTTTGAAACTATGGAAGATAAACTTGTGAAACACTCAAAGAACTTTGAAACTATGGGAAATAAACTTGTGAGGCACTCAAAGAACTTTGAAACTATGGGAGTTAAACTTGTGAAGCACTCAAAGAACTTTGAAACTATTGGAGATAAACTTGTGAAGCTATCAAAGAGTTTTGAAACTATGGGAAATAAACTTGTGAAGCACTCAAAGAATTTTGAAACTATGGAAGATAAACTTGTGAAGCACTCAAAGAATTTTGAAACTATGGAAGATAAACTTGTGAAGCATTCAAAGAACTTTGAAAGTATGTCCGTTAAACGTGTGAAGCCCTCAAATTAAGCTCGAAAAGGGAATGTTCACTGAACTGTGTCGGTGAACATTCCCCAAATCATGAGGAATAAGGGTTAGTAAAGCGATTGTCGTTCTGATATTTTACAGGATAAAATGTCAATTTAGTCTTCAATCTTCGTTAAATTAGAGTGTGATTTCTTTTAAACCAATAAATAAACCTAAACATGGGAATTCTAAATGCTATAATGGGTAATTCATCAGAGGTATCGGCTGATAAAATTGCACATGAATTTGAACCAATTTTAATAGAAGGAGAAGTAATTGTAAAGTCCTTCAAGCTTATCAGAGATATGTTTGTGTTTACCAACAAACGCTTGATTTTGGTGGATAAACAAGGATTGACAGGCTCAAAAATCGACTTTATGACCATTCCATATCATTCAATTAACTATTTTACCAAACGTAGTGCGAGTTTATTAGACCTTGATGCTGAAATATTGATTTGGATAAAAGGCGCACCAGAACCTATCCAAAGAGATTTCAGAAAAGGTGAAAATATAAACGACGTTTACAAAGCACTAAGTACTTATGTATTAGCGTAAAGAGGTATTGACTCCGAAATAATCCTGCAAAGTTGAGCATAACTTTGCAGGATTATTTTTATAATAATACCATATACCATCGAAAAGCAATAATTTTGTAAGATTAGCATAAATTTAAACCATACAATGACCCAAACTGAAACGCAATACAGAGAGATTATTTCGATTTGCAAAGCCTTATTTCAAAAGAAAAATAAAGATTACGGTACATCTTGGCGTATTTTACGTTTACCAAGTTTAACCGACCAAATATTTATCAAAGCACAAAGAATACGTTCTATTCAGGAAAAAGGAATACAGAAAATTGAAGATGGAATAGAAGGAGAATTCATCGGAATTATCAATTACTGTATCATTGCTTTGATTCAACAAGAATTAGGTACTTCTACCAAAATGGAATTTACAGAAGCAGAAATCAGTGATTTATATGATGCCCAAGTAGAGAAAACTTTGGCTTTACAAAAAGATAAAAACCATGATTATGGCGAAGCTTGGCGAGATATGCGAGTAAGTTCGATGACGGATTTAATCTTGATGAAAATATTTAGAACTAAACAAATCGAAGATAATCAAGGCGTTACCTTAGTGTCGGAAGGCGTTGAGGCAAATTATCAAGACATGATGAATTATGCAATATTCTGTATGATTCATTTGAAGTTCGGAGCATAAACAATTGTGAATGCTGAATTGTGATTGAGTGATTAAATTCATTTATTGATAAAACAATTCACAATTCACTAACTCACTAAATCACAACTATACAATGAAGTTAATTGCACATTTCTCTAGGCTATTTGTCGGTTTAATCTTTATCTTTTCGGGACTCATCAAGTTGAATGACCCCGTTGGAACACAAATTAAATTAGAAGAATACTTCGATGTATTTGCCACAGATTTCCCATTCATGGCAGGTTTCTGGGAATTTTGGATTCCTTATGCTTTATTGGTTTCTATTTTCCTTTGTGCTTTAGAATTAGTACTTGGAGTATGTTTGTTGGTGCAATATAAACTCAAAACGGCATCTTGGATACTATTGGCAACCGTAATTTTCTTTGGTTTCCTAACATTTTATTCGGCTTACTACAACAAAGTAACTGATTGCGGATGTTTTGGAGAAACCATCAAGTTAAAACCTTGGACATCTTTTATCAAAGACATGGTTTTACTCTTTTTTATCTTAATCATTTTATGGCAACGTAAAGTATTTGCGGATAAAAAGACAGGCGTATTTGTGGGAGCTTCAGTAGTTTTCTCAATTGCTTTGGGTGTTTATGCAGTAAAATACTTACCTCCTTACGATGGGCTTCCTTATGCAGTTGGTGAAGATATTCCAAAAAACATGAAGCCTTCTGCCCCATTACGTTTCAAATATATTTATGAAAAAGGAGGCGAAACATTGGAATTAGACCAAATGCCAACCGATACTACTTATCATTTTAAAGAAATGATAACGCTGAATCAGGATGAAGCAAAGGCTAAAATAACTGATTACAACATTTGGAAAGAGGGTGATTCTACCGATTATAAAGCAGAAAGTTTTGTAGGCAAAAAACTGATGATAGTAATTCCAGTCATTAAAAAAGCGAATACTGCACATCTTGAAGAAATCAGAACTTTAGCTAAAAGCCTTGAAGGTTCAGAAGTAAAAGTATGGTTATTGAGTGCTTCCAACGAAGAAGAAGTAAATAATTTCAGACATGAATATCAATTGGCAATTCCAAGTTATAGTTCAGATACCAAAGTATTAAAAACGATTGCCAGAGCCAATCCAAGTATTTGGTTATTAGATAATGGTATTGTAAAAGGCAAGTGGGCGCATAGCAGCACGCCAGATAAAAACGAAATTTTAGAATCTTTAAAGTAAAAAGAAGGCTAATCAAGCATGAAAAACATTTTTCTAATAGGAATGCCCTCGTCAGGAAAAAGTACTTTGGGCAGACATCTCGCTAAACGCATAGGTTATAAGTTTATCGACATGGACGAATTGATAGAAAAACAAGAATTAATGACCGTCCAAGAAATATTTAAGTATAAAGGCGAAGATTATTTCAGACAAGTAGAAAGTAAAGTACTCAAAGAAATCCCTGTTGACCAAAAATTAGTCATTGCCACAGGCGGAGGCGTTCCTTGTTTTTTTGATAATATAAATTACATCAAAGCAAACGGCACAAGTATTTTCTTGAACGTTCAGCCTGAAGATTTATTAAAGAGAATTCAGAAGTCTGATATTAATCATCGGCCATTAATTAATAGAAATACTTCTGAAGAAGCACTGTTGAAAAATTTACAAGAACGTTGTGCTTATCGTTTACCATTTTATCAGCAAGCAGATATTCAAATTGATGGCAACATAGATGTAGATCAACTTCTATGGATTTTAGATCAAATAGAAGAAAAGTAAAGTGAATAAAAACAAAAAGCGATTGAAGGAATTCCCTCAATCGCTTTTTTATTAACAGTTCCCCTAAAACTAAACTTAAACTAATAAGTAAATGACGAAGGTAAAGAAGGAAGTTTTACATCGTAATCTTCGTCAGACTTTGGTTTTTTAAACAAAGCTCTGAAAGTATTAGCCATGTAGAAAATATCCTCAACTTTACTCTTAGCGATTCTCATCATATATTGGTTTACTCCTGCACTAATAATGTTATTAAATACATTACGTAACAATACCAACTCTTCTTCGTGTTCACAGAAGTTTTTCACAACATACATTGTAAAACCACGATCACGTTCGCTTGAATTGTAGAGTATTAAGTTGAAGTCCATTTCTTTGATAAACGAAACGACTTTATTCTTAGAAAAATCATAAAACATGTTTTTTGAATCAACTAAAGAATCTAGGATTTCTACTTCATTATTAGTAATATATAGGTTATCTGTAACCTGTTGAACTTGCTCTTCTAATATCATATCTGTAAGTATTTACACTGTTAATTTTGACCGTTTTACTTAATTAATGGTTAAATTTTACGATTTAGTATAACATTTACAAGTATTTATACTTATTTTTTTCAAAGACTTATTTCTCCAATAAAAAGTCAAAAATCAACATTTTAGTAAAAAATACGATTATCATAAAAAGAGGTTTAAAACAAAAATCAATCAAAAAAGTACAATTTCACAAAAGTGATTCAACAGAAGAGTACTTTTAAAAAAAGAGAGGTCTTTTTCTAAAAAAGGGTATTATTAGAAGATGTTTTTTGTAAAAAAACAATAATATGGTTTAAAAACTGTGTTTTTTTAAGCTAAAGAGCTAAGGTTTAATATTTTAAGGTTTAAAGAAAAAAAATGCAGGAATCAGTAAATCTAGTTGTAAAAACCAACAATTAAGATTTTCGTCTTTTTTTTTTACCCTTTCGTCTCATTCTCAAAATTTTGTCAAGAAAGGGAGATAATTTTAAGAAATAACAAAGAGAAGTTTCTGCTGATGCACGACAAATATCATTGTAAAAAGACTTTCTGATGATTAAGTAAAAGAGAAAGGCATTTAGTATTGCTTGACCGAGGGGAAAAAGGGAAAATATTCAAAAGTATCAAGTTGCATCTTGAAAATATTCAATTCGACAAAAGGCTCAGATGGGCATTTTATATAATCTTAATTGAGAAGTTTAAAGAGGTTTCATAGCAAAGCCACTCCGATATTCGGGGTGGCTTTCTTTTTGAGTCAATATTTTTTGAGGAATTTACAGCATTACAATATCATCGGCATTGGCAACTAAAAAATTCTGTGTTTTTAGATTGTCAATAATTACTTCAGAAGATTCTCTGGCACGAGCAATTGCAATGACGTTTTTCTTTTCATCTAAAATTTCAAATACTTCTGCTTTTTCAAAAACACCAATTACTTTTTTGATACCTACTGCTAAAAGACTTTTTCGGTTTTCAAGTGCTAAACCTGCACCAGCATCTACTTGTACTTTTCCAGCAATTAAACTTCCAGAAGCTAACCATTTTTGACGAGCATTTAAAGCTACTTTCTGAGCGGCAAAACTTGTTCCATTTTTATTTTCTATCGCTTTCAACATACCATCTTCTGGCTTCATGCCAAAAATAACAACTCTTGTTCCCATTCTTGTTGCCAAACGAGTATAAGTAAGTTTAGAAATCATTCCGCCCAAACCTAAAGAAGACTTATCGTCATTTGCCAAACCTAAAACCGAAGCATCCACTTTCGGAATAAATGGAATAATATTTTTCTCAGCATCCAACAAACCACCTACCGAAGTACATAACAATAAAGTGTCAGCACCAAAACCTGTGGCAATTAAAGTAGCCAATTCGTCATTATCCGAAAACTTTAATTCTAAATTACTTACAACGTCGTTTTCATTGGCAATGGGAATGATGCCATTATCCCAAAGTTCTTGATAGGTTTCTTTTAACTGTAAAAATTGATTTCTATTGGCAAAGTGATGTCTTTCGCACAAGCTTTGTGCTACAGTGATACCGTATTTAGAGAAGTACTGAGTATATTTTGCTAACAGCAAGGGATTGCCAATCGCAGCAGCGGCTTTGCGTTCTGCAATGGTTCCTTTATAATTTTTGATGAAACTTTTACCAGCTCCTACAGCTCCAGAAGAAACCATAACAACTTGAAAATCATTATTTAAAACAGCAACTTGGCGAGCGATTTCTTGTAAAATTTCTTCGTTCAATTCTCCAGACTTATGTGTAATTGAAGCCGTTCCGAATTTAATGACAATAATTGGTTTGGACATTTTTAAATGTAAGCGAACTCGCTTATGCTAAATGAGTAATTTCAAAACTGAGGTAATACAGCGACAAAATTACAACATTCTCAATCTTTAACAATTGAGTAACCGAATTAATCTATAGGTTTAGGCTTTAAATAAGTGTTTCAAATCAGCTTCGGCAAAATGACAGCGTATTTCCAAGGCTTTCTTCAATGACTTCACATAATCCGCTCTTGAAATTTCAATGGCGCCGAAACGTCTGACATTATCGTTGATAAACTGAGTATCCAACAACATAAACCCCTGGCTTTTCAGAATTTCCATCAAATAATGAAAAGCAATTTTAGACCCATCAGGTTCTTTATAAAACATTGATTCACCGAAGAAAGCACCACCAATCGAAACACCATACAAGCCTCCTATTAAACGGTTTTCGATATACGTCTCAACAGAATATGCCAAGCCCATTTTGTTTAAATCACAATAAGCTTCAATGATTTCTTCAGAAATCCAAGTTTCATCATCTCCTTTTCTTGGCAAAGCACAATTACGCATTACTCCTTCAAAATCAGTATTAATTCTAATTTCAAATTGCTTTTTATTCAATACTGGTTTTAAAGATTTTGGTGGTTTATAAGTATCAATGGGAATGATTGCTCTAGGGTCTGGAGAATACCAATATAAAGTACCATCCGTATCAGCCATCGGAAAAATTCCATTCATATAGCCATAAATCAAATCATCGGCTGTTAATTTACTGGTATTTATTTTTGGGGAAATAGACATTTTCCTTATTTTTCTATTTAAAGATTTTGAACTATTACTCTTTGCAGAAAAATATTCCAATACAAACAAGAGTAATTAAGCACTCAAACAAATACAACAATTGACTTTATGATATTGATTTGGGAAATTAAGCTAAAATATCATAATCGTTAACCAATTTTAATTAATTAAACTTAAATATCCAAATCAGTTTGATTATTTACACTCATAACTCAACATAAAATACTGGTAAATATCATCAAATAAAATATCCGTAGAAAACCTCTCAAAAAGCTTTAAACGGCAATATTTTAGTTTTTTTTTGTTAAGTTTTTATAAAATTGAAAAAATATATTGCATCTTAAACTTTGTTTTGGTAAACTTTGCACGATTATTCGTTTTCACTCACTTTCAACTCGGATAATTCATCAACCAAAAATGGTTTACGAAGTAAAATTCATATCATATTCTTATTCTCCTATGCCTATTTTTAGGCGTACGTTCTTCCGTAGGGTCTGATGCCCTAACATATTTATATTTGCCCATGTGGCAAAGCTTTTCAACAATCTTTTTTTGTTTTTTTCGATAATTCTTAGGCTTTCAATTCTTGAGTCAGGGCTTATTATCACCTTGTTTTTCTAACTAAAAACAATTTCCAAGCTAAATCTTAAAGTGGAAAAATTATCAGCTTCTGAGGTTTTAACCAACAATTATACAGTTCAGGTTGCTACAACTGAACACTTGCATCTTGCTGAAGCAATTTGCCATGAAATGGAAGAATCTGCAAAGGCTCGTGGAACGGGTATTGCAAAGCGTTCGCCAGAATATCTTCGTGATAAAATCAACGAAGGGAAAGCCATTATTGCTACTGATTCAGAAGGCAATTTTATTGGTTTTTGCTATGTTGAAACTTGGGAACACGGAAAATTTGTAGCTAATTCTGGATTAATCGTAAAACCAGAATGGAGAAAATATGGTATTGCGAAAGCCGTAAAAGCCAGAGCTTTTGAATTATCAAGAACTCGTTACCCTGATGCCAAAATCATTGGTATTACTACGTCGTTGGCAGTAATGAAAATCAACTCTGAGTTGGGATACGAACCCACAACTTTTAGTGAATTACCTGTAAACGATGCTTTCTGGAAAGGCTGTCAGTCGTGCGTAAACTACGACGTACTTACTCGTACCGACCGTAAGCACTGTTTGTGTACAGGAATGATTTTCGACCCAGAATGGGAACGCAAAAAAGCTGAAAGAGAAAAAGAGGGAGACGAAGCTAATATTGAAAATGTTCAAGAGGAAACTCATGAAAAATGGAATTTCTTGAAAGATGTAAAAGTATTAGAACGCCTTAAAAACATTAAAGAAAAAATGTTTTTGAAAATGGCTGAGAGAAGAGCTAATAAGTTGATTGCTAATAGAGATTAACCGCTATTCGCCCTGCATTAGAAGTAGTTTTATTATCTTTATTAGTAGATATACAATTTTAAAATCATACTCAATATGATAAAGACTTCAGCAGTTCCATTTAATCAGTTATAATTTGACAATTCAGAATAATTACATTGGGAAAAAAATTGAAATTATAATTTATGCTTTTGATGAAGTAGAAGAACAAACTACTTTACCAACCAAAGCGAAACTCTCAAAAAAAAATACAGAGGAATGCTTAGTAAAAAACAAGGTGGCGATTTGGATAGTCATATTGCTAAAATGCGTGGAGAATGGAACGGTAAAACCATTTCTTATTTATCATAAACAACCAAAAAGATTATGGTAACATCAAAGTTTTAAAAATTGTTATTCCTTATAAATTGTGGGAAATTGACTAAGCTTTCTTTCTCGTGCCAGTTTGGGATTTAGAAAATAATAGATAAGACAGGAAATTAAGTGATTACTAACTCATATCTTGCTTGTGATTGATGGATAACTCGTGAAACCAACTAAGTCAAATAAAATATGCTGAATTTTCTAAAATCAATATTTACAAAATTATCTCATTCTAAATTGGTAGAATATGAGAAAATTGAAAAAGATAAAGAAATACAATCCTTAATTCAAAATGAAGAAAGAAAAGCGTCAACCTTTCAACCAGAATGTATTGAGGAATTAAGTGACCTTGATTTAGAGATAAAGAAAGAAGAGAACCACCATATCAAAATAATTAAATTTGATTCAGATATTGAACAATCTGAAGAAGTTAAGATTCGTCCAAAATTTCTTATTAGAAAAACGCTCTGGTCTCATGTTGGAGATGGATATATAGTTTATGGAGGATATGGCAATATTCATGGTTTTCAGAATGAATTTGATTCAGCGAATAAATTAGTAAATGAATTAACATATAAATCTATATATTATGATAATTTAAAATATTTTGATTCTTTTAATTTTACTCATGAAGGACTTGAAAAAAGCATAAAAAATAAATTTCGGGAGGTTTTTAAAATTTCTAATGAAAAGTCTATCATAGATTTATATCTATGGGACTATAATTCTACAATTGAGCAAGCAAATGAGATTGTTAGAGCTTTTGAATATCCATTAGTATCAATAATTGAAAAAGAAGACGATATATTTTATATAAATATGCTTAATAAAGAGTTTTGGGGGAATTTACTTTTCTACGAAATGATTGATGATAATTGGGATTTTACTTGCCATGAGTATTTTAAAAAACATATTTACAATGATGAAGAAACAGCAATTAAAGATGGTGTAAAAAAAATATTGTGCCGATTAATAAAATTTCCTGACAATAAATTTTTTGAATATTTACAAAATGCAATCAATAATATAGTTGATAAAGAATTGTTTCAAGAAATCATTATGGATTTTAAATATTATATTTCAAATGAGCAAAATTATTGGAAAATGATTCATTCAAATAACATTTTTAGTAATGAATTTGAAGATTGTTTTAAGAAAATTGGTCATATTATTCTGGAACTTAAACCATTTAATACTCATTCGACCAACTACCATGAGGCTACTTTTTATAATTTTAGTGGTTTTGAAAGTGGTACTCCATTCTATGATGATGATTACCTGCCAGATTTTAATGGCATAATACATAGAGGTAAATTATGGGATATGTATAAAGGTTTCCTCTTTGAGAATGAAAGTTTGAGCGAACGCAAAGAGTTTTGGTCAGATAGACATTTATTAAAGTCTGTATTTAAATAAATTCAATCCTTAGGTCTCTCTTTAACTCAACCTCTTTTGTCGTTGTCTCTGTCTCCAATGATAATGATATCTTATAGACTTTTAAATAAATCAAAATTTAGCATATCGCCTTAAAGCGTATTGCTTAGAGCAAAAAATGAGTAAACCAAAAGTAATTCTAGCATTTAGTGGAGGGCTTGATACCTCTTTTTGTGTAAAATATTTAGCAGACGATTGTGGATATGAAGTACATTCTGCCCTTGTTGATACAGGTGGATTTAGTGCTGAGGAGCTAAAAGACATTGAAACTAAAGCTTATGGACTTGGAGTGGCAAGCCATGTAACTTTAGATGTTGTAGAAAAATATTACAATGATTGTATCCGCTACATGGTATATGGAAACGTATTGAAAAACAATACTTATCCACTTTCTGTATCGGCTGAAAGAGTTTTCCAAGCAACGGCTGTGGCTGAATATGCCAATAAAATCGGTGCAAAAGCGATTGCTCACGGAAGTACTGGTGCAGGAAACGACCAAGTGCGTTTTGATGTGGTTTTCCAAATCATGGTGCCAGACTGTAAAGTAATCACTCCTATTCGTGATATGAAATTATCTCGTGAAGCTGAAATTGAATACTTAAAAGAAAAAGGCGTTGTTCGTGACTGGACAAAATCTGCATATTCTATCAACAAAGGATTGTGGGGTACTTCTGTCGGTGGACGTGAAACGCTTACTTCTTATGGTTATTTACCAGAGTCTGCTTGGCCAACTCAAGTAACTGCTACTGGCGAAGAAACTGTGAAATTACATTTTGAAAAAGGTGAATTAGTCGGTATCAATGATGAAACATTAACACCTGTTCAAGCCATCCGTAAGCTGACTGAAATTGCTGCTCCTTATGGTGTGGGTCGTGATATTCATGTTGGTGATACCATTATCGGTATTAAAGGAAGAGTTGGCTTTGAGGCGGCAGCTCCATTATTAATTATCAAAGCTCACCATTTATTAGAAAAACATACCCTTACAAAACAACAATTGTATTGGAAACAAACTTTAGGAGAAACTTACGGAACGATGCTTCACGAAGGACAATTTCTTGAGCCTGTAATGCGTAATTTTGAAACTTTCTTGGCTGATACTCAATCTAATGTTTCTGGAACAGTACAGATTCATTTAGCACCATATCGTTATCAATTATTGGGTATTGAATCTAAATTTGATTTAATGTCGTCTATTTTTGGTTCTTATGGCGAAATGAACAACACTTGGACAGGCGATGACGTAAGAGGCTTCTCTAAAATTGTTTCTAACCAAACAATGATTCATAGAAAAGTTACTGAGGCTGGATTGTAGGAGTTGTGTATTTCGAGTGATGAGTTATGAGCCTTTTTTCCAGAAAAAATTATTCGCTTAGTAAAAATTGTTTTTTGTAGTATTTTAATGAAGGTCTAATCATTTATTAAACCTAAATCAAGAAATAATATGCTCACAACCATCAAAGGAACGTATGAAAATGGACAAATCACTTTAGCGGAAAAGCCCATTTCAACACAGAAGATGAACGTCATCGTTACATTTTTGGAGGAGGAGATTGCAAAAAGCACTCCTCCAAAAACACGTAAAGCAGGAGGGCTTAGTGGTAAAGTGTGGATGTCTGATGATTTCAATGAATCACTTGAAGACTTAAAGGATTATATGTAATGCAGTTATTGTTAGACACTCATACATTGATTTGGTTTTTAGAAGATAACCCTCTTCTAAAAACCAAATCCAAACAACTAATTGAAGACGAAACAAATGACATCTTTGTTAGTGCTGTTAGTTTTTATGAAATGAGTATCAAAATTTCAATTGGAAAACTTATACTTCCAGATTCTTTGGAATTCACTATTGAGAAAACGATTGAAAAAGACATTAAAATAATTGACTTGAACCGACATCACTCAATTCAATATCAGACCATTCCACTGCTTCCAGACCATAGAGACCCTTTTGATAGAATGTTAATCGCTATTGCTGTTCATGAAGATTTAACTATCATATCAGCAGATGAAAAATTTAAAAATTACACGTCAATAATTCATCTTATTGAAGCATAGATTGCCAATGAAATAGCTCTAAAAAGATAATACTGTATGACTAGCCATCTACCCAAGCACCTTCTTTTTATTTTCCTTCTTATAATGATTCCTAAAACTAGTTTCTCTCAAGAAACTAATGTTGATTCATTAGTTAAGCAACATAAAAAAATAGCTGTGCTGCCTCTAAAAGTTTACTATATCTACAAAACATTACCTGAGGGTTTAAAAGTCGGTGATGTTAGGAATAAAGAATACGAAGACGGCTTTTTACTTCAAAAGAAATTTAATGACTATTTAAAATTAAAAAAAGAGTCAGTTACTGTTGAAATACAATCGTTTGATGAAACAAATAGTCTTTTAGCTGAAAACGAAATTACGCTACAAGATTTAAAAGATTTACCTGCTGATTTTATTTGCAAAGCATTAAAAGTTGATGGGATAATTGATGCGGAAATAAGACTGAATACATTCATAAATAATGAAGAAATAGTAGGAAGAGAGTTGTTATCTATTGCTATTGGCGTAGGAAATAAAAATAAATTAGATAACTCAGTACTTTCTAAAATGAAAATTTCTGATGGAAATACGGGTGAAATGATTGGCGAGTTTCCACTAGTTTTAGTAGGAACAATGTTTAAATCTACTGAAAAAGTAATCGAAAAAATGCTGTGGTTAAACTTTAAAAATACTCCTTACTATAAAAAATAATATGATAAAAGTAGGTATAATAGGCGGTGCAGGATATACAGGAGGAGAATTATTAAGAATCCTGATTCATCACCCAGCAGTAGAAATTGTTTTTGTTAATTCAAAATCGCAAGCAGGAAAACCTGTTTACAGTACTCATACTGATTTATTAGGTGATACTGATTTACTCTTTTCAGACGACCTTCATACAGATATTGATGTTGCTTTCCTTTGTTCGGGACATGGTGAATCAAAGAAATTCTTAGAAGCAAATCCTTCTTTTAAAAGTATTAAAATCGTTGATTTAAGTACTGATTACCGTGACCAATCTGAAGGTTTTGTATATGGTTTGGCAGAATTACAAAGAGAGAAAATCAAAACGGCTCAACACATTGCTAACCCTGGATGTTTTGCTACTTCAATTGAATTAGCATTATTACCATTGGCAAATGCTGGAATTTTAACTGACGATATTCATATTTCGGCAGTTACGGGTTCAACTGGAGCGGGACAAAGTTTATCAGCCACCAGTCATTTTTCTTGGAGAAATAATAACATTTCTATTTACAAAGCATTTACGCATCAGCATTTACAAGAAATTGGCATGGTGGTAAATACTTTGCAAAGTGATTTCGACCAAAGTTTTAATTTTATTCCATATCGTGGAAATTTCACTCGTGGAATCATGGCGAATGTTTATACAAGCTTTGATGGTACTTTGGAAGATGCTAAAAAGTTGTATAAAAAATATTACGAAGCACATCCTTTTACGCATGTTAGCGATAAGCCTGTGGACGTTAAACAAGTTGTAAACACCAATAAATGCCTTGTTTCATTAGAAGTACACAATGGCAATTTATTGATTTCAAGTATTATTGATAACCTAACAAAGGGAGCTTCTGGACAAGCCGTTCAAAACATGAATTTGATGTTTGGTCTTGATGAAAAAACTGGTTTAGGTTTAAAATCGGTAGGCTTCTAAACTACCGATTTTTTTATCATCATTTTTATAATCCTTCATTCATCAATGTATAAAATCCTAACCTTTATTTTAATTAGTATTTCATTTACTTTTTCAAGTACTGCACGAGAAATAAAACCATTAAGTAAAAAACCATACAGCAGAAAAGGAGAATATTATTTCTTTTGGGGATATAATCGTTCGGAATATGCCAATTCGGACATTACTTTTAGAGGTAAAGGTTATGATTTTACCCTCCATAATGCTACGGCAAAAGATTTACCAATTCCTTTTAGTGCTGACGTTTATTTTGATATTACCAGATTATCGGTTCCTCAATATAATATTCGTTATGGATACTTTTTTAGTGACCATTGGAGTATTTCAATTGGTTCGGACCACATGAAATATGTAATGGATGATAACCAAACGCTTGAAGTATCTGGACATATTTCAGCTCAGGTTTCAGACCCAGCAATTACTGTAAATCCAGAATATGTTGGTGATTTTAATCGTACTCCTAAATTGATTCGCCCAGAAGATTTTTTGCATTATGAACATACTGACGGCTTCAATTACTTGCATTTAGAACTTGACCGTTACGACCGTTTATGGAAAGCAAAAAACAATATTCAAGGTATTGATTGGCTAGTAGGTGTAGGTGCAGGAACAATTATTCCAAGAACAGACTCACATTTGTTTACCATTGGACGGAATAATCATTTCAATTTTGCAGGTTATGGCGTTTCATTGAAAACAGGTTTACGATTCGACCTTTCACGAAGGTTCTTTTTACAGACAGATTTAAAAGGTGGTTTTACAAGATTAAATCATGTTCATACCACTGGACGAGACAGTGATTATGCCCAGCAAAGTATTTGGTTCGGAGAATTTTATGGTGTTTTGGGCTACAAGTTTGGTAGAAAAAGGGTAAATAAATAAGTTATATAATCATGAGTTCTTAGTATTTTTATACAGATAAATTTAAAGCAAATGAAAGGTGGAAATTATATAACGAATGATAAAGGCGTAAAAACTGCCGTCCTCATCGACATGAAAATCCATCGTGAGCGTATTGAAGACTTACTTGATGGACTTTCTGCTGAGGCTAATCACAATGAACCTACAATCTCTTTAAGAGAAGCTATTCAACAAAGGCGAAGGAATTAGTTATAAAAGTAATAGTTATGAATTATGAGTCAGTAATTTACGAAGGTTTAGATTTGTCTTTAAAACGGAAATGACGTAGCGGCAAACCCTTGCGGTTGCCGTTTTGAGTACGGCAACCGCAAGGGTTTGCCGCTACAGAAATTGTTATTTTAAGAAATGTTTTGAACAAGATTAAATCATTAGTAAAGCCCTAATTATAAGTAATGAAATAAAATTATTTATATACCATAATTCATAAAATATCACGCTTTATTTTAAATTAAATGATGAAATAATCACAATAGTTGTCTTAAATATTGGTCATCGAAAAGAAATTTATGACTAACAGCTATTGACTTAATAACACAAGAAATGAATCTTTTTAATGTATATCCTCTTTACGACATCACGCCTGTAAAAGCAAAAGGTAGCTATTTATGGGATAAAAATGGTGTTGAATATCTTGACTTTTATGGTGGTCATGCGGTAATTTCAATCGGACATTCACATCCGTATTATGTTCAGCAATTGACTGAGCAATTACAAAACATTGGCTTTTATTCAAACTCTGTTAATATTCCTATTCAAAGTGAATTGGCAGAGAAATTAGGAAAACTGTCGGGTTGCGAAGAGTACGATTTATTCCTTTGTAATTCTGGAGCAGAAGCCAACGAAAATGCCTTGAAAGTAGCATCTTTTTTCAATGGTCGTAAAAAAGTGATTGCTTTCTCTAAAGCATTCCATGGAAGAACGGCTGGTGCTGTGGCTGTTACAGATAATAAAGCGATTGTTGCCCCTGTAAATTACGATGAACACGTTACTTTCCTCCCATTCAACGATGTTGAAACGCTTACAGCTAATGTAACAGAAGAAACTTGTGCCGTGATTATCGAAGGTATTCAAGGAGTAGGTGGAATCAATGTTGCTTCTGATGAATTTTTGAAAGCAGCTCGTGAAGCTTGTGACAAAACGGGTGCAATCTTGATTTTGGATTCGGTTCAATGCGGATATGGTCGTTCGGGAAAATTCTTCTCTCATCAATTCTCAGGCATCAAACCAGACTTGATTACAACAGCCAAAGGAATGGGCAATGGCTTCCCGATTGGTGCTGTCTTGATTGCTCCAAAATTCAAAGCTAAACATGGAATGTTAGGCACAACTTTCGGTGGAAATCACTTGGCTTGTGCGGCGGCAGTAGCGGTTTTGGATGTAATGAAAGAGGAAGCCTTGATAGAAAATGCCGCTAAAATGGGCGAGTATTTATTTGAAAAACTGAGCAAATTGGAAGGCATCAAAGAATTACGTGGACGTGGCTTAATGATTGGTATTGAATTTGAACAACCCGTTGATAAAATCAGAGATACTTTACTTTTTGAACATCATATTTTCTGTGGATATGCTGGCAAACATACTTTACGTTTATTACCAAGCCTTGCTATTACTCAAAAAGAATGTGATACTTTCTTACAGGCTTTAGAAGAAGTTATTTCGGTAACGGCTTAGTCATAGTACTTACTCAAAATAAGAGGCTGAAACAAAATACTTAATGGTGTTTTGTTTCAGCCTTTTTTGATTCATGCTATTAGTGATTGAAAAATGCCTAAAATATCTTAATTTTAAAAAGTTAAAAACCTAGTCATAACTCCCTTAAAAACAACAGAAAAACCATGTCAACTACAACCGAAACGGGACATGCTATTAATGTCCGTAATTTTTTAGACCTTATCAATGTTTGTAAAGCTTTTGGTACCCAATATCAGCCTAGCAAAACCTCAATTCAAATTCCTACTTTAGAAGAAACGCTTGCACAAGCTGAAAAGGCGTTAGATGACGTCATCAAATATAATATTGCTTATAATGCTGCGATTAATGCACGGTTCGACCTCTTCAAAAACAACAAAACTTTAGCGACTAGACTCGTTAATGCTTTTGATAACTCCGATGCTCTTGCTGAAACGAAAAAAGATGTGAAAGGATTTAACAGAAAATTACAAGGTAAAAAAGCAAGTGAAGGAAAAAAGAAAGGCATTGAAGAGGATGCACAAAACCCAAAGACAAAAACAGTTTCGTCTATCCAACTCTCCTACACGAATCAAGTAGAACATCTCCGTGCCTTGCTTAGTATCCTTGCCAACGAACCAAGTTATGCCCCCAATGAAGTAACGCTACAAGTAAATACTATTCAGGAATTATTGACCAATCAAATGACAGCGAATGAAAAGGTTTCCTCCAGTTTTGTAGCATTAAGTAATGCCCGCTTGAAAAGAGATAGCATTTTGTATGAAGCAGAAATAGGCTTGCATGCAAGAAGTCTTCTTGTAAAAAAATATGTAAAATCCATCTTTGGTAGCACCAGCCCTGAATATAAGCTATTGAGCAAGATAACATTCAATGTGATTAGGAAATAAAAGATTAAGGACTGAGTAAAAAAGAAATATCACTACTCAGAAAAGAAATAGAGCTACTTGAAAAAGAAATAATATTACTCAAAAAAGAAATGTAGCTACGTGGAAAAGAAATATCACTACTCATAAAAGAAATAAAGATACTTGAAAAAGAAATAATACTACTCAGAAAAAAAATATAGCTACTTGTAAAAGAAATGTTACTACTCAAAAAGGAAATAGAGCTACTTGAAAAAGAAATAGAGCTACTCAGAAAAGAAAACTCGCTACTTTATCATTAGCTCTCAGCTAATATTTTAGAAAGAATTGTACCCCAACTGCCCATTTCCTCTAAATTATCTTGGCTTACAACAATTTTACTTTCTTTTAAGCAAAGTTTGAATAGCCTTTCATAAGTCCGTCGATTGATGGAACTACTATCTCTCCAACTAAAGATCTGTTGATTTTCAGCATCGGTAGTTTCTCCATGAAAATGCCTAGAGAGTAATATGTAATCAATTTTTTTCATAAAAAAATGAAAAATAAAGGACTGGTAGCAAAGTTAAAATTTGAAGATATTATAACAATAGACTACAGGTTGATAAATAAGTAACAAAATTTGAACAAAAATTATTAAAAGTATTATAAACTAAAATGGAATATCGACGTGGAATTCTTTGCTAGAATCCATTAGGTAATAAACAACAAAGCAAATGAAAATCAATCACTTAGGTCATAAAAAAGTATGCCTTCAAATTAAAAAACATAAAGATTATAGTCTAATATTTGGCTAACACTCAGCCGATTAAACATAATTGCACAAAGTACAACATCATTCATATTTTGATATTAGCCAATAAAGTAATTATTTTGCGTTTCTTTTGGGTTCCCTAGAATCTATCAGAAGATAGTATCACATTGTAATTTCTTTATCAAAAACCTTGTCTTTGATGCTTTGGAGCTGATAGATAGCGAAAAATCAATAACTTAATATTTAAAAATGGCATTAATTACCAAAATCAGAGAAAAGTCGGGGATTGCGGCGGCGGCAATCGCCATCAGTTTAATTCTCTTTCTTATCGGAGGAGACATTTTTCAAGGTCGTTCGAGTTTCTTCGGCGGTGCAAAAGACGCAGTGGGTGAAATCGGAGGAGAAACGATTAAATACCAAGATTTTCAAAAGAAAGTTGACGAGATTACTCAACAATACACACAACAGTCTGGTCGTGGTCCTGGAGAACAAGAAGTAGCCATGATTCGTGATCAAGTTTGGAATCAATACATCTTGGATTTAGCTTATGGCAAAGAATACGAAACATTAGGACTTACGGTATCTCCTGCTGAATTGGTTGATATGGTTCAAGGAACAAATATTCACCCTTCAGTTCGTCAGCAATTTACAAATCCACAAACAGGACAGTTCGACAAAGGTTATGTAATTCAGTTTTTGAAAAACTTCAAAACACTTCCTGCTGCACAACAACAAGCTTGGGTTAATTTTGAGAAATCATTGAGCCAAGACCGTTTGAGAACGAAATATGAAAACCTTTTGAAGATGTCAACATATACAACAAATGTTGAAGCTCAAAAAGACTATGTTGCGCAAACTTCAAAAGTAGATGCACGTTATTTATACGTACCATTCTATTCTGTAGCTGACTCTACAATCAAAGTAACTGATTCGCAATTGGAAGATTACTTAGCTTCGCACAAAGATTTATTTCAAGGACAAACTACACGTTCTATTCAGTACGTAACATTCCCAGTGATTCCTTCGAAATTAGATACAGCATCTTTCTACAACGACTTAAAGCGTTTGGCGAAAGAATTAGCGATTGCTAAAAACGATTCAGCTTTTGCAATGATGAATTCGGATGTTAAAACTCCTTATTATTCAACTTTAGCAGAAATTCCTGAAGCTGTAAAAGGTCAATTAGGTAACATGACTCCTGGAGGTATTTATGGCCCATTCAAAAATGGTTTGACTTACTCAATCTATAAATACGGTGGTATCCAAAAAGATTCTTTATTCACAGTTCGTGCTAGTCATATCTTAATCAATGCTCCAAAAGGTGCTTCTGATTCAGTAAAAGCAACCGCTCGTAAACGTGCAGAAGGTATTTTAGCACAAATCAAAGGTGGAGCAAGCTTTGAAGCGATGGCTCAACAATTTGGTACAGACGGAACGGCTCAACAAGGTGGAGATTTAGGCTATTTCAAAAATAATGGTTCAATGGTAAAACCTTTTGAGAATGCTATCTTTGGTTTCTCTGGAACAGGTTTACTACCAAGCATTGTTGAAACTGATTTTGGTTACCATATCGTAAAAGTAACAGAAGCTAAAACTAATACTCGTTATAAATTAGCCGCTATCAACCGCACGATTGCTCCAAGTCAATCTACAATGGATGAAGTATTGCGTAAAGCAGATGCTTTTGCAGCAGAAAATACTACGAAAGAAGCTTTTGAAGCAAGTTTGAAAAAAGATAAAACATTGTTGATGCTTCGTGGAGATAGAATTCCAGAAGGAGCAACAAGTTTCAATAACTTACAAAATGCACGTGACATCGTTCGTTGGGCATTTAATGAAGATACTAAAGTAGGTTCGGTTTCAGATGTTTTCCAAAATGACAACCAGTATATCGTAGCTTTAGTAACTGGAAGTACAGATAAAGACAAAGTGAAAGTAGATGATTTCAGAGAAGAATTAACTGCAAGAGTTAAAGGAGATTTGAAAGCAGAACAAATTGAGAAAAAATTAGCAGGTATTTCAGGTACTTTAGAGCAAATCGCTCAGAAATACGGAGCAGGAGCTTTGGTTGAAACAGCAACTGATATTACTTTAGCACAAGGTGTACTAACTAGCGCAGGTGCAGACCCAACAGCTATTGGTAAAGCATTCGGTTTGAAAGTAGGAAAACGCTCTAAGCCTTTCAAAGGTGAAGGTGGCGTTTTCATCATGGAAACTATTAAATCTACTCCAGCACCAGCTATTGCAGATTTAACGCTTTACAAAAACACAGCAAAAATGATGGCTGGTCAAAGAACATCATTCTATATCAACGAAGCTATCAAAGAAAATGCGAAAGTGGTTGATAACAGAGCTAAGTTCTTCTAGTCAAAATTAAAGTATTATAAAAAAGCACTTCTTCGGGAGTGCTTTTTTTATTTAAGAGGTTTGGGGGGAAATAAAATCTTTTCGGACAAACCTACGTTAATAGGTTATCAATTTATTCATTAAACCAATTTTCAAATGGCACATTTAAAATTTACAGTATTATCATTCTTACTTATTTTCTCAATCTTTAGCTGCAAAGAAGACCAAGCTACCGTTACGCCCAAAACTAAAACAGAAAATCTTACAAATACAGTTTGGCAAGTGCAATCAGCCTCGGCATCTGGAGGATTGGTTGTTGTTTATTCAAGAGACCAAGCTAATAATGGCTATGATTTATCAAAAGTAAGATTAAGCTTTAAAGCGAATGGAACAGTTACTGCGATTGACAACAATGGAAATACTTCAAGCAATGGCACTTGGAAATTCACGAATAATGAAGCAACGATTGAAATTACAGGGGTAAATGTAGCGGGATTAAGTGCTGGAAGCCTAACTGTGGTTCAACTTACTGACAAAAACTTCGATTTCAACAGCAAAGCTTCTTTTCCACAATTAGGCATTTCTGATGTTGATGCAACGGTAAAAATGACTCCAGCACCATAAATTAATTATAAATCCCCCAATTGCGGACGCATTATAATTTCTTCTAAAACAGTAGTAGCTGGCAAAGCATTAGCTGTCCAGATTACTTCTGCAATATCATCAGAAGCGATAAATCTTTCTGTGGGTAATTCTACACCAGCCCAAGAGTTGGTGAAAGTTGCCCCCGGAAGGATACTTGTTACACGCACACCGTGAGGTTTCAACTCTTCTCTTAATACTTTGCTCATTCCCAACATTGCAAATTTAGAGATACAATACGAACCCCCATTTGTATAAGCTACGATACTTGCTACCGAACAAATATTGAAAATATAGCCCGCTTTTCTAGCAATCATTTCATTGACCAAAGCCCTTGTAAGATGATAAGCACTGTATAAATTGGTTTCAATCATGGCTTCTAAAGTACCTTCTGCTTCGTTATGAATTTGTCCGGGCAAAAAGAAACCAGTATTATTGACAAGTATATCTACTTGTGAAACAGAAGCTTTTACAAAATCAGCAAAAGCTAATACTTCTGCTTTCTTAGATAAATCGGCTTTGAAAAAAAGTACATTTTCAGGAAATTGTTCTTCGTTGGTTCTGGCACAAGTGATGACTGTAAAGCCTTCTTTGGCAAACTTATTGACGATGGCTCTGCCAATACCTTTTGTTCCACCTGTTACTACTATCGTTTTGTTCATTATCTTTGTCTATTATGTCTGAATTTAAAAATGATTTAATCGTTAAAAGGTTTAAACATTTTTCTTAGCCAAGTAATTTCAATCGTGAAAAACCTCAACAAAGAATGTCTATAATAGGTAAATATTTTATTTTCTTAGGAAAACTCTTCACAAACAGAGAAAAATTCAAAGTATATACAAGGTTAACCATTGATGAAGCCGTACAAATTGGGATTGGCTCATTATTAATTGTTTCAATTGTTTCGTTCTTTTTGGGTGCAGTTACTTGTGTACAAACTGCTGCCAATTTAGATAATCCATTTGTTCCACATTATATCATCAGTTTAATCGTTCGAGATTCAACCATACTTGAATTTGCACCAACCATTACTGGAATTGTTTTAGCAGGAAAAGTAGGTTCAAATATCGCTGGTGAACTAGGAACAATGAGAATAACAGAGCAAATTGACGCATTAGAAGTAATGGGAATCAACTCTACTTCTTATTTGGTACTCCCAAAAGTTGTTGCTTCAATCATAGTTTTCCCAATGTTAGTTACTTTAGCCGCATTTCTTTCTATTTATGGCGGTTATTTAGCGGGTTGGTTGACAGGTGCAATTTCTCCACAAGAATATATTCAAGGTATTCAGTTTGAATTTAATGCGTTCAACGTTCCTTTTGCCTTAATCAAATCTGTGGTTTTTGCCTTTTTGATTGTCTCTATTTCCGCTTTCAAAGGTTATTTCACTGGTGGTGGTGCCTTAGAGGTTGGTCAAGCAAGTACAGCTGCTGTTACGAATAGTTGCATAGCCGTTTTAATTGCAGATTATTTATTAGCACAATTGCTAGTAACCGCTTAATTTTTCAATTTATCTTGAGTGAACAATTTTATCATTCTCTCAAGATAAATTTTATTTCTACTTCTCTCCTACCGTCAAAAAATCTACCAATTTTACCACTTCAATCGCTTCTGCCACATCATGAACACGTAAAATGTTCGCTCCTTTCATCAAAGCAATTGTGTTCAAAACAGTGGTTGCATTAAGTGCTTCATTGGCTGTAATGTTAAGTTTTCTCCAAATCATAGATTTTCTGGATACTCCCACCAACATTGGGCAATTCATTACTTCAAAATCTCTTAAATGATTTAATAGAATATAATTTTGGTCGGCTGTTTTTGCAAAACCAAAACCTAAATCAACAATAATATCTTTTTGACCGAATTGTCGTAATTGAGCTACTTTCTGTTGCAAATCGTCCAAAACATCAATCACTAAATCATCATAATCCGTCATTTGCTGCATGGTTTCAGGTGTTCCTCTACTGTGCATCAATACATAAGGTACGTTTAAACTTGCTACAGTTTCAAACATTTTATCGTCTAATAATCCTCCTGAAACGTCATTCACCATAACAGCACCAGCTTCAACACATTTTGAAGCCACTTCCGAACGAAAAGTATCAATTGAAATTAAAGCTTCTGGAAAACGTTTTAGAATACTTTCAACTACAGGAATTACTCTTGATAATTCTTCATCTCCATCTACTGGTCTAGCGCCTGGTCTGGTTGAATGTCCACCAATATCCAAAAAAGTAGCTCCCGCAGAAATCATTTTTTCAACCTGAATCAATACTTTCGACAAATCATCATAACGACTATTCGCATAAAATGAGTCGGGAGTAATATTTAAAATACCCATAATTTTGGGCACAGACAAATCAACAAGTTGACCACTACAATTGATATTCATAAATTTATATTGAATTATTTTAAGGATATAAGCCTTCAAAGATAAATAAAATTGTAGCGTCATACTTATTTCCGAAATGCTAAGCCGAAAAAGATAATTTTTATCATCCTTAAATTTGTGACTACAAGCATTCAAAGAATTAAATTATAGTTTCAATTTAGCTAGTCATTATAGCAATTTTCAGTATAAATTAGAAAAAAAGCTTCTTACAACTTAGCACCAGCGTATGTAGAAAGCATTTTTTATAGTTGGAATTAGTAGTATATACTCAATAAATATTACAGAAAAACTGAAATTAAAATTATTGCTTGTTATATAGAACCAATTACGATAATTTAGCATTAAACTTTAAAAAGTTAAAATGTTACTATTATAACAAACTAACATTTAACATGTGTTCGTCTTAGCCTGACAATCTCTTTCCTTATTTTTATGTATTACCTCGACTATTTTATAAATGAAATATGTAAAAATCTTTCAGCAATTGGCATTATCATTGCCCTGATTACTTTTCCATATTTAAAAAGTAAAAATAGATCCAACATATTTCTATCATCATATTTTCTGGTTTCTGCTATTTACGCATTACTTCATTATAATTTAATCAATAACGGTAATCCTAATATTGTTGCTGCACTTTATGCCACAACAGCACCTTTGATATATCTGTTTCGTCCTCTTTCGTTCTGGTATGTGCGTTCGATGATTAGTAAAAAAATTGAATTTAAGCATTGGGATTATCTTCTCATCTTACCTGCCGTATTATATATTTTTGATATTGCTCCTTATTTACTTACTTCTTTTGATTATAAATTAAAAATTGCCCAGTTAATTATTGAAGACCAAAATAATATATTTCGATATCCAGTAACCTATTTTGGTACACCTCAATTTCACTTTAATTTCAGACCAATTTTTAGCCTAACAGTTTCTATAGCAGAAGTGATTATGCTTTATAAACATTTTAGGGATAATCCAAATCATAAAGTTAATTTCCCCACTACTTATCGTTGGTTGTGGACTTTTTCATTGATTGGTTTGATGCTTACTTTGGCACTATCTTTACTCTCTATTTCAATTAACAGTTTAAATCATCAAATTAAAATTAATTATGATAATGCTGTTGTATTGATGAATATGACCAATTTTTTATTCTTGTGTTTAAATATCTCTGTATTTTTGTTTCCTAAAATACTCTATGGTTTATATAATGAATCTGAAGAAGAAAGGTTAAATAATTATCCAGAAATAATAGTCGTTAATAACAAATCAGACGATTATGTAAAAGCTTCATTCAAAATAGAAGAAGCAAGATTATCAGAAATAGAAGTAATGATTCAAAACTATTTCGTTCAGGAAAAACCTTATTTAGATGATAGTTTCAATATCAATAAATTGTCTGAATCATTAAATATTCCGAACCATCACCTTAGTTATTTTTTTAATTATTATCTTTCAAAAAAATTCTCAGACTATAAAAATGAATGGCGAGTAAATTATGCCATCCAATTATTAAAAGAAGGGATTTTAAAAAAATACACGATAGAGCAACTTTATCAAGAAGCAGGGTTTTCTACAAAAAGTAATTTTTATAGAGTATTCCGACTACATACGGGTAAAACACCGATTGAATTTTTAGAAGAGATTAACTCCTAACACACACTTCATCAAGACTTAAAATTAAACTTACAGAACCAGCACTAAACACTTCATATAGAAGAGTTTAACTGTTTTTTTGGTAAAAACACAGTTACTAATCCTAAAATATTATTAGTAAATATTAAAATATATCAATATGTTTAATGTGATTTCTCTCAATTGCAGTAAATAGAATCAGAGAACAGCAAATGTATTTCATGGAATATTTAAAAAATGAAATTGTCAGGATTGTGTACATCATAGGCATAATTGTGGCTATTTTTAGCTTCCCATATTTAAAGAGTAAAAACAAAGCTAATATATTTTTATCCCTTCATTTTCTCACGATGGGCATTTTTGCTTTGTATTATCTTAGCACTTTAAAAAATAAAAATGAATTTTTTATTTCACTTTTCTATGGTATAATCTTACCTATATCGTTACTTACTCGCCCTTTTGCTTATTGGTATGTAAAATTCATGCTTTTGAAAAAAATACGTTTCAATAAATGGGATTTACTAATCGTTTTGCCTGGTATCTTATGTTTTATTGATATTATTCCACAATTATTTACTTCACCTGAACAAAAACATCATATTGCAAAGTTGATTTTAGAAGATGTTAATAACATTTTTATTTATACACCTACTTACTTTTTAAACTTCAAATTTTATTTCGTATTAAGACCTATCCTGAACTTAACCTTAAGCATCGCACAATTATATTTACTTTACAAACACCTAAAAAGTCATTCTTTTCAAAAAATAATATTCACATCTACCATTAAATGGTTATGGCTTTTTTCAATTCTCAGTGTTTTACTAACAATTACTTTAACTACACTTACTCTGTTGTTTAGTAATCATTTTAGTCTTTCAAAAAATTTAGGTTTGTTTTTCAATGATTTAATGGATTATGCCATTTTTGTTTATTTCATGCTAAACATTTCTATTTTCTTTTTCCCAAGAGTTTTATACGGAATTTCAGATGAAGGAGAAGAACTTTTTATTGAAGAGAAACTGACTGAAGTAAAAGCTGAAAAAAGTAATAAACCAAATTTTAAATTAGAGGATGCTAAACTAGCAGAGATAAACTCGATTATTGAGAATTATTTTTTGCATGACAAACCGTATCTGAGCGATAACTTCACTATTATAGAACTTTCTGAATCCTTAAATATTCCGATTCATCATCTTAGCTATTACTTCAATTATCATCTTTCAAAAAAATTTTCTGATTATAAAAATGAGTGGCGCATAAATTATGCCATTCAATTACTAAAAGACGGCATCCTAAAAAAATATACCATTGATCAATTATATCATGAAGCCGGATTCTCTACAAAAAGTAATTTTTATAGAGTATTTAGATTACACACGGGAAAAACCCCTATCGAATTTTTAGAAGAATTAAAGCAATAACCTAGGTTTTTCAACATTTATTATAATTGTATTAACGCTTTTAAAATGAGAAAAAAATGTTGAATACATTTTCAATATTCTCCACTTTTTCAAAAAAAAGCTTCAAATCCCCTCCAAAAAAGCGAAAAATTAGTTCTATTTTCTAAAATACTACTAAAACACACTTCTGGCGTTAATGTTTTGACGCTCTTTCCCTCAATATTTGCATACGTTAAATTTATCAAATGTTAATTACAATCGTCGTTTAGACGAATGCTGTAGCCAAATTCAGAATATTATATTACTAACATACCTAAACTTATACCCAGTTCGATTATCCCTTGTTTAAAACATTATCTGTAAGTTACATCTTATCATAAAAAGATTTTTACGTCGATGTTAAGCACTATAACCACTTTAGATATCGAAGCAGTTGAAATCCTAGCGATTAAAATAACTGAGGAACTCTTGAGAGGGAAGAACACTTTCAAGTCAGAAACGATTGCGTTGAAAGTTAAGATAAAGGTGGGAATGTTAAGAACCATTTCGCATCAAAGACTTTCAATTAATCAAGAGAAACGTAAAAAACACCTAAAATCTAAGCAAGCTTTACATCAATGATATTATTAAAGTTATTTTATTCTGCAAAACAAAAACAATCCGTCTAAGAAAAAAGCCCTCAGCTTTCTTGAAAACTGAGGGCAAATTATTTTAATTAGAAAGTATCTTAGTAAGACTTTGCAAAGATTACTCTCTTAGATGAAGGATTACCAGTTAAGATACATTTACCTTCCTCCTCCACAACATCTAAAGGAATACAACGAATAGTGGCTTTCGTTAGCTCTTTAATTTTCTCTTCAGTTTCAGGAGTTCCATCCCAATGTGCTGAAATAAAGCCCGGATTCTCTTCTAAAATCTTAGTAAACTCATCCCAAGTATCTACTTGATGAGTATTCTCACCTCTAAAGTTTAGAGCTCTTTGATAAATATTTGTCTGAATATCCTCAAGAAGGTTACTTACCGTTTCAACGATGTCGCTGATAGCATAAGTCCTTTTCTCTTTTGTATCTCTACGAGCTACCTCTACGGTACCATTTGCTAAATCTCTTGCTCCGATGGCTAACCTTACAGGCACACCTTTCAACTCATATTCAGCAAATTTAAAACCTGGAGACTGTTTATCTGAATTATCAAATTTAACAGAGATACCTCTTTTCTTTAATTCTTTTACGATTGGAAGAACATTTTCAGAAATTAAATTCAATTGTTCATCTCCTTTAAAAATTGGCACAATCACTACTTGAATAGGTGCTAATTTTGGCGGAAGTACTAAACCTTCATCATCTGAGTGCGCCATAATTAAAGCTCCCATTAAACGAGTAGAAACGCCCCATGAAGTACCCCAAACATAGTCTTGCTTGTTTTCTTTAGTCACAAATTTCACATCAAATGCTTTTGCAAAATTTTGTCCGAGGAAGTGCGACGTTCCTGCTTGTAAAGCTTTACCATCTTGCATCATTGCCTCAATACAATAAGTATCATCAGCCCCCGCAAAGCGTTCATTTGCCGTTTTCTTACCACGGATTACTGGCACTGCCATAAATTCTTCTGCAAAAGTGGCATAAACGTGAAGCATTTGCTCAGTTTCGGCAATTGCTTCTTCACGAGTAGCGTGTGCTGTGTGTCCTTCTTGCCAAAGGAACTCAGCAGTACGAAGGAATAAACGAGTACGCATTTCCCAACGAACAACGTTTGCCCATTGGTTAATTAATAAAGGTAAATCACGATAAGACTGAATCCAGTTTTTATAAGTACTCCAAATAATGGCTTCACTAGTAGGGCGAACGATTAGTTCTTCCTCAAGTTTAGCTTCAGGATCAACCATTAATTTCCCTGGCTTATCAGGATTGTTTTTTAAACGATAGTGAGTTACAACTGCACATTCTTTGGCGAAGCCTTCAGCATTTTTCTCTTCTGCCTCAAACAAACTTTTTGGGACAAATAAAGGGAAGTAGGCATTGGTATGTCCTGTTTCTTTAAACATATCGTCTAAAGCACGTTGCATTTTTTCCCAGATTGAATAGCCATAAGGTTTTATCACCATGCAACCACGCACAGCAGAGTTTTCGGCTAAATCAGCCCTTTTCACGAGTTCGTTATACCACTCAGAATAATTTTCGCTACGTTTTGGTAGGCTTTTGCTCATTTCGTATAAATTGGTAATTGAAAAATAAATAATTATTCGTCATTATTTACGTTCTTGAGTAGGGGTAAGTATTTCATTAATTGTCATGTATAAAATGGCTAATTTTGCCAATTACAATCTCATTATCAATATTTTATATTGAAACTTTCCAAGAAATAATTTTGTTAATGACGTAGTTAACTTGTTGCAAAGATAAGTTTTTGTTGTAAGTTTGACACAAAAATTAAGCTGATTGTTTCTTGTTTTTAGTTTCTAGTCTGGTTTTCCAGCATTTAGTACTAAAATCATCTACCTAAATCATTAACAAGAATCTTAAACGATAAAGACATGAACATTCAAAAATCCATCAAACTCTTTTCAGCCCTAGTGTTGGTAAGTGTCGTTTGGGGATGTAGCTCCTCAAAACAAGTCGCAAAATCGTCTTCTTCAGGGGTCTATGATGATCTCTACGCTTCTGCTAGTGAAGCTCGCCCTGCTTCATTACTTAGTAAAGAAAGCTTGTATTATTCTGAAACAGAAGAAGAATACGCAAATCGTAATCCTGAATATAGAGGCAATAACAATAACACCCAAAGTACTGATGAGTATTACTCTCAGAATTGGATGAACTCTCGTAGTTATTACCAAAATCAAACACCTTACAGTAATTACAACAATTACAATAATTATGGTGTGAGTAATTGGTATAATAATCCAGGTATAACATTTGGTTTAGGATACGGATACAGCGCTTGGAGTCCATTTGGTTATGGTTATAGTCCATACTATTCACCCTACGCATACGATTCTTGGGCATTGGGTGGTAGCCGTTGGGGATATGGTTTATATTCTGGCTTTGGTTATAGTCCATGGGGTTATAATTCTTTCGCTTATAGTCCATTTGGTTACAGTGGTTATTACGATCCTTGGGGATATAATTATTATGGTGGCAGAGGTTACGGAAATACTTATGTCTATAATAATTACGGTTATGGCTCAGTGGTTACGGGTGCCAATAGTAGCTATTCAAATGGAGGTTATTCGGCTCCAGTAAAACGTACTCGTGAGTCTTACTCTCAGTCGTCTTACAATGGCAACTTTAATAACAATAATGGTGCTTCTGGAAGCCAAAGAGGGGCTAGAACAAATTCTAGTTATTCTAGTAATAGTAACGATGGATATTATTCACGCCCTCAAAGAGCAACTAATTACAATTCTTCAAGTTCGTCTGGAAGTAATACTTCTACTAACCGTAGCACTAATAATAGCTCTTGGAACTGGTCGAACAATAACTCTTCGTCGAATAATGCTAGTAGAACAACAAGCTCATCATCATGGGGCGGTTCTTCAAGTGGCGGTAGTTCTAGCGGTGGCAGCAGTAGTGGAGGTTCGAGTTCTGGCGGGTCTCGTGGTCCACGTTAATAAATCGTTTCAGTTTTTATGATTCACAATAAGCCTCACAGAGATGTACTTTGTGAGGCTTTTTAACGTTTTCTTGAAAAGATTCTTCAAAAGAAATGAGGGCATTTGTAATTATGACTGTCTTATATTTATCTTTCAAATTACTTTACTTAATCTCAGTTAAATTGTTTATCCAATAAAGCAATAACATCTTAAAATTTATTAGATATGAAAATCCCTATTCGTCTAATTTCTGCATTTTCGATTTTTACAATTTTATCGGCAAATGCACAAGACAATAATTTCGACGCTTTAGCAAAATTATTCGGACAAACCGCTCCTACTGGTTCGGCACGTTTTCAGGCATTAGGAGGAAATCATGCTGCATTAGGAGCAGACATTGGTTCAGCGGCAGGAAACCCAGCAGGTTTAGGATTTTACACTCGTTCCGAATTTAACTTCACCCCTGCTTTTCAAAATACTTCTAATAATTCTAATTATATCGGTACAAATACAAAAGCAAGTGAAAGTAATTTCAACATTGCTAATATTGGTGTTGTATTTGGTGGAAGTCAGCCTCAGTACAAAGAAGGCTGGAGAGGTTCATGGTCGATTAACTACTCTCGCCAAAATACTTTTTACAACAATATTCAGTTTGGTGGAAGAAACACCATCAGCTCAATAGCCGATGCTTTTGCCCAACAAGTAAGTAGAGAAGCTGGTGACTATAACTTAGGTGTAGGTGATTTTGTTGATGCTGTTGGACAAACACCAAATTTTGATTTAACGAGAAATCTCTACTATTGGTCGTTTTTAATTAGTCCCGACCAAAATAATCCACAGAATTTCAAAGCAACTGAGCAGTCATTTGTTTCAGACCAGAAATATTCATTTGAATCGACTGGACGTTCAAGCCAATGGACTATCGCTTATGGAGGTACTCCAAACGAAAAAACATATATTGGATTTTCATTAGGCATTCCAAGTTTTAGATACGAAACTCGCTCACAATACAGCGAACAGTATGTTAACAATACTGCATTTAACGGACTTACTCAATCAAAATTTTATTCAACAAGTGGTAGTGGGATTAACTTAACCTTCGGAGCTATCATCAAACCCAATGAAATGATTCGTTTTGGAGCATCCATTACAACACCTACTTGGTATGATATTGATGAAACATTAAGTTCTGGCTTAAAAGCAGATGTAAATAGCGCTAATGCAGGAAAAACAGGATTAGGTATAGTATTACCAAATGGAACAGATAATGAAACTGTTGGAATTATTAACCGATTGAAAAGTTCGGGATATGGAATTCTTGAAAAAGATGGTTCACGCTATTTAACAAATGTTCCGTTGTTGACAACAACACCATTTAGCGATAATTATCAATTAAGAACTCCTTTAAAAGCAAACATTGGCATGGCTATTTTCTTTGCTAAAAAAGGATTTATCTCTGCTGATATTGAGTACTTAGCTTATACAAGTACAAAAATGAGTACCACAACCAATGATCCATACTTAGCTGATGATTTGGATTATTATACCCAAAAATTACGAAGAGATTTAAAAAATGTATTCAATTTAAAAGTAGGTGCCGAGTATAGAATAATGAGTATGGTAAGTTTAAGAGCTGGTGTAAATTATCAACCTAGTCCATATTCATTTAATTTTGATCAAGGTTCAAATGCCATCAATCGTTCAACCTTAATTTTCTCAACAGGGCTTGGTTTTCGTACCAGCGATTTTTATGTTGATTTTACTGGATTATATGCGAAAACAACCCAAGCATTTAATCCTTATGTTTTGAGTAATACAGATAGCTTTAGTTCTGCTATTATTGATAATAGTTATTTGAAAGGTGTTGTAAGTTTTGGGATATTTTTCTAAGCATCCCCAAAAAGATAGCAACAAAAAAGGTCGTTCAATTGAACGACCTTTTTTGTTATTGAAAAATCAGTATGATTATTTTTTCTTAACCAATTCTCTAACTTTTGCAGCTCTACCTTGTTTTCCACGAAGATAGAATAATCTTGCACGACGTACTTTACCTTTACGCAATACTTCGATTTTCTCGATGTTTGGTGATAATAAAGGGAAGATTTTCTCAACACCGATACCATTTGAAATTTTACGTACTGTAAACATTTCACCAGCACCGCTATTACGACGTTGGATTACTGTTCCTTGGAATACCTGAATACGTTCTTTAGCTCCTTCACGGATTTTAATGTAAACATTAACGGTATCACCTGCTGAAAACTCGGGCAATTCTGCACGGCGTGCAGCATTTTCAGCTTCTACGAATTTAATTAACTCGTTCATTTCTTGATTATTTTGCTGTTAAATTCTTAAATAATTTATCCAAAAGACAACCAGCGGTAACTTTAAAGGTCTGATAAACAATTGCTTGCTTCATACAGATTGCCCAGCCACATAATTGCTCTTTAATTGGGGTGCAAAGTTAAGGAGATTTTTTCTAAATATCATAATGTGTTTCAAAAATTATCCGTAAAAAAACGAGCCAGACTTCATCAAATGAAATCTGGCTCGTTTATGAGTTTAAAGTATAATAACTTAATCTGGCTTTTTCATAAGCTTTAAACTAAACTCATAAACTACTTACTATAAATATTGATTAGCATTAGCTGCATTTAAATCTTCGAAAGCTAATTTCAAACGGCTTACAAAGGTATCTTCACCTTTACGTAACCATACACGTGGATCGTAATATTTTTTGTTTGGTGAATCTTCTCCTTCTGGGTTACCGATTTGTCCTTGTAAATAACCTTCTTTCGCTTTGTAGTATCCTAAGATACCTTCCCAGAATGCCCATTGTAAATCTGTATCAATGTTCATTTTGATTGCTCCATAAGAAAGTGCTTCACGAATTTCTTCACGAGATGAACCAGAACCACCGTGGAATACAAAGTTGATTGGTTTCTCAGCAGTTAAACTGAATTTCTCTTTCACAAATTCTTGAGAATTATGAAGAATTACTGGAGATAACTTCACGTTTCCTGGCTTGTAAACTCCATGTACGTTTCCAAAAGCAGCAGCAATTGTGAAACGGTGAGAAATTTTGCTCAATTCTTCATAAGCATAAGCTACTTCTGAAGGTTGAGTATATAATTTTGAAGAATCAACATCTGAGTTATCAACGCCATCTTCTTCTCCACCTGTTACACCTAATTCAATTTCAAGAGTCATGCCTAATTTAGCCATTCTCTCAAGATATGTTTTACAGATTTCGATGTTCTCTTCGATTGGTTCTTCTGAAAGGTCAATCATGTGTGATGAGAACAATGGCTTACCATGTAAAGCATAAAACTTCTCGCCAGCGTCCAATAAACCGTCTAACCAAGGTAACAATTTCTTAGCACAGTGGTCAGTATGTAAAATTACTTGAACACCATAAACTTCTGCTAATTGATGAACGTGGTGAGCACCTGAAATAGCACCTGCAATTGAAGCTTCTTGTTTCCCGTTTGGTAATGATTTACCTGCGTAAAACTGAGCACCTCCGTTTGAAAACTGAACAATTACTGGTGAATTTACGGCTTTTGCTGCTTCTAAAACGCCATTTACTGTATCTGTTCCCGTAACGTTTACGGCTGGTAAAGCAAACTGGTGCTTTTTAGCGATTTCGAAGAGCTCTTGCACTGCATCTCCGTGCAATACGCCTTTTTGAGAAGATAAACTTGACATAGTTTAATTTTTTCTTGTTAAAAACTTATTTCAACTGATTTTTTGGATAAAAGAACCCAAAAATAATTATTTTAATTGGCTTTATTAAGTTTTACAAAATATTATTTGGCTATTAATCATTTTGTCAAACTTTTATATAAAATCCATAAAATAGTATCAATACAAATATACAAATGAAATATCGTTTTTATAGTTTTCCATTAAGTACTTCATTCTCAATGAACAAATGTTAAAAAATCTTAATATTTATCATTTCAAAAATACAAAATCTCACCGCTCGTTCTCAATCTAAACATTAATTGCTCACAACTATGAAAATATTTCTTTTACTTTTTTGCATATTTTTTGAAATCGCTAACCTTTTCGCCCAAAAAATCCCTGGTAATAAACAGGTACTTCGTTGCTTAACTTTACAAATGACTGGCAAAACCCGAAATGTACATTTCCACGAAGGAAGTTATATTACCTTCAAATCTTTTTCTACGAGGAGAAAACAACAATTGAAAATTATTGAATTGACCGATAGTTCCTTCTTCTACTTTCCTTACGAAAACCAACATTCTATTTTTGACCTTCAAGAAGTAAAATTTAAGGACATAAAAAAGATTTATTCCGGTGGTAAAAAAGAAGTCTTTGGTACAAAAGGTGTCGGAGCTTTGGGAGGTGCAGGCGTTTTCCTATTTTCTTTCGATGTTTTGAATCAAATCGGCAAACCATCTGTAAAGATAAATTCTACCATAGCTATAATTAGTGCTAGTTTAATTGGAGTAAGCTATATCCTCAATACGCTACAAAATCCTGTTTACAGAATAAACAAAAGACATTTCTTAAAATTATATCATATCGAAAACCCTAAACTACATCATTAAAAGTACTTTTTAATGGCATGAGGAAAATCTGGAATAGCGATTTCTGGCTCTTGGATTTCAGGATGCCAAAGTTTTTCCCATTCAAAACTGTAATAACCTTTGTAACCACCTTTGGATAAAACTTTAATTGCCTCGGCAATGGGCGTTTCGCCTCTACCCAAAAGTACATATTCTTCTTTTCCGTTAACCAAATTGGCATCTTTGATATGCGTATGGCGGATGTACTGATGGAGTTTTTGATAGACAAAAGTTGGGCTTTCTTTGGTAACCGACCACATATTGAAAATATCCCAAACCATTCCAACATTTGGATGTTCTGAGGCTTTCATGATTTTCAATAAAGTATCAGCTTGAATTACTTTGCCATGAGATTCTAGCAAAACTGAAACGGATGAACCTTTGGCATAGTCGCCAAGTTCTAGTAATCCTTTGATGATTAAATCTATGGTTTCATCATCTTTTTGGTCTTTAGGCAAATCGTTTGGAAATACTCTAATAAATGGGCAGTCTAATTTAGCAGCTAAATCAACAAAGCGTTTAGCTTCATCTAATTGTGCTTTTCTTTTACTTAAATCTGCATGATGCAATTCTGCGGAAGAACCTAAATCCACAATTTTTAGCTTGCTATCAACAACTTTTCTTTTTGTTTCTTGAATATTTTGCGAGGAAAATTCAGAACATTTTGTTAAATCCAATTGCTTTTGAATACCTCTGATTTCGATGCCATCATAAGCATTTTCTACTGCATATTTCAGAATAGTATCAAAAGACCAATTCGGACAACCCAATGTTGAAAATGACAATAAAGGTTTTACTTTTTTGAAATCAAAAGAAGTTTCAAGCATGGATAAACCTGCAATGGCTAAAGTATTTTTAAGAAAAGTACGACGTGGGTTTGAGTTCATTTTACAGCTTTAAGAAGTGAGCATTTAGCTTTGAATTAAATAAACATTTTACATGTGTAGCGGCAACTCTTGCTGTTGCCGTTTAATATGGGCAACTGCAAGAGTTGCCACTACGGTTTCTCCAATAGTCAAATTACTAAATAATGGATTTAAAAAAGCTTATAGCTCATGGCTCAAAGTTTTAATGCCTTCATTTGTTTCACTGCATAGTCAACAGCCCTTGCTGTCAATGCCATATAAGTGAGCGAAGGATTTTGGGTGGCTGTGGAAGTCATACAAGCTCCATCGGTTACGAATACATTTTTACAAGTATGAAGTTGATTCCATTTATTCAACAAAGACGTTTTCGGGTCTTTTCCCATTCTTACTCCTCCCATTTCATGGTTTTCAGAGCCGGGCATTCGGTGGGTTTCATGCAATTGAATGTTGGTGAAACCTGCTTTTGTGTACATTTCTTCAAATTGTTCATGAAAATCTTTCATCATTTTGCGGTCGTTTTCATCAAACTTTACAGAAATTCTTAACTGCGGAATGCCATACTTATCTTTTAAGTTTTTGTCTAATCTAACAGCACTTTCTTCTTTTGGAATGGTTTCGCCCATCATGTGAGAACCTACTTGCCAGAATCCCAATTCGTTACTCAATAATTTACTTTTCAGATTTTCTCCCATTTCATTAAAAGGTTGAATAGAATTTCTTGAAGCCGAAAAACCTGCTGCATAACCTCTTAAAAAATCAGTTTCTTGCTTAAAAACATTTCTAAATCTTGGAACATAACTTGCATTTGGTCTTCTTCCATCTGTCGTTGAATCTAGCAAACCATCATACTCTGCTGAAATTCTTCCTTGATAAGTATGAAAAGCGATGTATTTGCCCAATAATCCACTATCATTTCCTAATCCATTCGGGAAACGATTTGAAGTTGAATTCAATAAAATCAGGTTTGAGTTGATGGCAGAGGCATTCAAGAAAATAATTTTTGCATAAAACTCCGTCATTTCACCAGTAATGGCATCAATTACTCTTACGCCAGTTGCTTTACTTTTTTGTTCATCGTAAATAATAGAATGAACAACAGAATGCGGACGCAATGTGAGATTTCCCGTTTTCTCAGCCCAAGGAATCGTTGAAGAATTACTGCTAAAGTATCCACCAAGCGGACAACCTCTTTCACACATGGTACGATGTTGACATTTTGTTCTTCCTTGTTTTTGATGAATTGTTTTCGTTTCAGTAAGATGTGCCGCTCGACCAATAATTACGTGGCGACTTTTTCCGTAATTTTTCGATACTTGTTGTTTAAAATGCTTTTCTACGCAAGACATTTCGTGTGGAGCTAGAAATTCACCATCTGGTAATTCGGGCAAGCCATCTTTATTACCAGTAATTCCCGCAAATTTTTCAACATAACTATACCAAGGTGCAATATCAGCGTAACGAATTGGCCAATCTACGGCAAAACCGTCACGAGCTGGTCCTTCAAAATCAAAATTACTCCAACGTTGGGTTTGTCTTGCCCAAAGCAACGACCTTCCTCCTACTTGGTATCCACGCATCCAAGTAAATGGTGCATCCTGAACATACTCTTGTTCGGCATCTTTTACCAAAAAATGTAGCGTACTTTCTCCAAAAATATAATGGCTTTGGGGGATTTTATATTCATCATGAAGAGCCAAAGGTATTTTCCCATGATGTTCAAAATCCCAAGGATTCATCATCGCAGTTGGATAATCACTTACGTGTTTAACATCTCTTCCTCGTTCCAAAACTAAAGTCTTTAATCCTTTCTCTGTCAATTCTTTAGCCGCCCAACCTCCGCTAATGCCTGAACCAATCACGATGGCATCAAAAGTATTTTTCTTATTGCTGTCAATATTAAAGTATGTCATAAACTGAACTAGAAAATTTGTATTTTTAAAGCTAATTTTTAGGTTTAAGTAATAAAACTAAGCAATACATTCTTTATCTTTATCCTGCTAAGTAAATCTGCTTTTTTGATGCAACGTTCTGCATTAATCCCCTGTCTTACAGAATAACTACTCCCTCGTTTACGCTCGAATAATCTCGTCATCTGTTAAACGATAACTACTTGCTATTTCCTGAAAATTGATGCAATATTTTTTTCATTAAAGATTTTCACTAATCCACTGAAATGCAGAAATTTTTATTGTTTAGTATTCTTTCCGTGTCTATGTATTTCAGCAGTTTTGCACAGACTGATTGCACAAATATTGGTTTTGAGTTAGGAAGTATAAGTGGTTGGACTGTTACGACTGGTAAAATAACGAATGGCGGGACTTCAACCATTTATGGACCTGAAGAACCTGGCGGTATTTACCAAATAACAAATATTGGTAGTGGAAATGACCCTAAAGTAACGAATGAAAAAATTCCGATGGTCTCTCCAGGAAGTAATTTCGCTATTCGCTTAGGAAATACTGCTGATGAAAATTCAGGAGGAAGTTATCATCGTTTAAAAACATCTTTTTTAGTTACTCAAGATAATTCTTTGTTTCAATACAAATTTGCAGTTATCCTTCAAAATGATAATAGCCATTCTGATGCTCAGAAACCTAGGTTCAATATTCAAATTACGGATGAAAATGGCAACCCATTAACTTGTAGCAATTTTAATATTCAACTTTCAAGTGCTGGCACTGCTTCAAATTTCAGTGTACAGTACTATAATAGAGGAAATATTGAATATCGTAATTGGACGATTGGTTCAATAAACCTACTGAGTTATCTTGGTAAAAAAATCAACATAGAAGTAACTGCTCATGGCTGTACTGAAAGAAGACATTTTGGCTATGCCTATTTTGATGCACAATGTTTGAAATCTGAAGTAAAACCAATGGCAGCTTGTCCTGATGAAAATGGTTATATGGTATTAAATGCTCCTGAAGGTTTTGAAAAATATACTTGGAGTAACGGCGAAACTACTTCTTCCATCAAAGTATTAGCTAAATTGGGCGATAAATATTCTGTGAAAATACTTCCTCAATCAAGTTTAGATGCTTCTTGTGAATTAAAACTTGATTATACCATCAAGTATCAACATCCTTATAATACCATCAATGCCAAAATTTGTGAAGGTGAAAAATATACTTTGGGTGCTAGGGAGTATCAAACCAGCGGTACTTTTATTGAAAATATACAAAGAACTGACATTTGCGACAGTACCATTACTTTGAACCTTACTGTAAATCCATTACTTACTAAAAATCAAGAAATAGCAATTTGTGCTGGAACAACCTTTAGAGTTGGCTCTGAAATTTATAATGCTACTGGTTTATACACAACAATTATTAAAAATGTAAACCAGTGCGATAGCGTAATTACAACCAATCTGAAAGTAATTGACTTTGACGTTTCATTACAAAATCAGGATTTCAGTATTGTTTCTGGTGATAGTGTTTTGCTAAAAGCCATCGTAACAAATACTGGGAATTACCTTTATTCATGGCTACCTGCCACTGATTTAAGCTGTAGTTATTGTGCTGATACTTGGGCTAAACCTTCATCTAGTCGGCAATATTCTGTTTATGTAAGTAGTTTAGATGGAAAAGCTTGCGAGAAAGTAAAAGTGGCAAATATTTCTGTAAGAAGTTGTGGTTTGATTTTTATTCCAGATGCTTTTTCGCCCAATAATGATGGGAAAAATGATACTTTTTATGCTTTCGCATCAGGCTGTGTAAAGCAAATTAAAAACATGAAAATATTTGATAGATGGGGTGAAGTGATTTTCTGGAAAGAAAACATTGCTCCTTCGGTAGCATCCAATGGTTGGGACGGTACTTTTAATGGTTTACCAGCCGACGTCGGTATTTATACGTATAATGTAGAAGTAGAATTGAATGATGGAACAAGCTACATTACACAAGGAAGTATAACACTCATGAGATAAGCCCTTTAAAATTCAACTCAAATTCGGAAATATATTACCATACTACATAGTAATTTTTGCCTATTCTGCAAGCACTTTGAGTATTTTAAAGCTTTTTCCTCTCTTATAATTAGTATCAGAAGTAATTAATCCTTACTTTGTTTGACTAATTAATCGCAAGCTTCGTCGTTCTTATTAGGCTTTTAGCTAAAAAGACGACCATTATCCAAATTTAATACACATGAAAAAATTACTCCTTACTGGAATAATTGGGTTAAAACTATGCACTTCGTTTTCCCAAGTTATTACCGAACCTCTTCAATATCATTGCTTCAAAACAGCTGAATCTTTAAAAATTGACGGAAAACTTTCTGAGTCTTCTTGGCAAAAAGCACAGTGGACAAGTCTTTTTATTGACATTGAAGGCGACAAAAAACCTAAGCCATTACAAGCTACAAAAGCCAAAATGTTATGGGATGATAAATATCTATACATCGCTGCCGAATTGGAAGAAAAACATATTTGGGCTTATCAAAACAAAAAAGACCAGATTGTTTTTCTAGAAAACGACTTTGAAATATTTATTGACCCAGACGGAGATGCTCATAATTATTTTGAATTAGAGGTAAATGCCATCAATAATACTTTTGATTTATTTCTTCCGAAACCATACCGAGATGGCGGAAATGCGTTAATCAATTGGGATATTAAAAAACTAAAAACGGCTGTAAATATAGAAGGAACGGTGAATAATGCTACAGATACCGACAAGCGTTGGACAGTGGAAATTGCTATTCCATTTACTTCAATCAGTTTAGACAATGATGTTTTAAAACCACAAGATTTATCTTATTGGCGTGTGAATTTCTCAAGAGTAGAATGGAATCACGACGTTAAAGCAGGCAAGTATAGTCGCCAGAAAAATGCCAATGGCGAAGGTTTTTTACCAGAATACAATTGGGTTTGGTCACCACAAGGAAAAATCAATATGCACATGCCAGAAAATTGGGGCTACCTAGTTTTCTCTGATAAAAAAGTAGGTGCTGAAGATTTCAATTTCCCTTTACCAAACATTGAAAAAGTAAAGCAAATTGCTTGGGATATTTATCATAAACAAAAAAAATATTTTGCCCAAAATCAGCATTATGCTAAAGATTTGACACTTTTAGAACTTGACACAAGTCTGTTTCCAAACAAAGAATTCATTCAAAATATTGAATTAGAAGCCACCAGTCAAACATTTTTTATCAGCATAGTTGACAAAGAAGGCTCGAATAAAATTACGCTCAATCAGGATAGCCTCCTCAAGATAAGCAAAAGCAAGTCTTTATAATTGTAAAAAATCTTCAACAACAGTTAACCGAAATGGAAAAACGTACTTTTTTAAAACAAATGGGTTTAGGTGTATTCGCAGCTGGGCAAAGTACCAATTTGCTGAATGCTCGCCCTTTAATCACTGAAAAAACAAATACTCAATTAAAAAATTGGGTTTGGATAAATCCCGACCATAAAGAAACCGAAGCAGTTTTAATTGAGCGTTATAAAAAATATAAAGCACACGGCATTACAGGTATTTTCTTTGAAGCAGATGACGAAAAACACTTCACCATCGCTAAAAAACAAGGACTGACTACTCATCGTTGGATTTGGACTTTGAACAGAGGCGAAGAAAGTCTTTTGAAAGCACATCCAGAATGGTATGCCATCAACAGAAAAGGCGAATCTTGTGCAACAAATCCTCCTTACGTAAATTATTACCGTTGGCTTTGTCCTTCTCGTCCAGAAGTACGTGATTATTTGGAAAAAGCCGTAAAAGCAGAATTAAGTAAACCTTATGTAGATGGAATTCACTTAGATTATGTTCGTTACTGCGATGTAATTTTAGCCGTAAATCTTTGGCAAGTGTATGGCATCAAACAAAATCAAGAATTACCTGAATATGATTTTTGCTATTGCGATGTTTGTCAGGCAAAATTCAAAGAATTGAAAGGCATTGACATCAGAACCTTAGAAAACCCAGACCAAAATTTATCTTGGCGAAAATTCAGATACGATAATGTTACTCGTCTGGTAAATCATCTGGCACAAACAGCAGCTAGTTTCAAAAAGCCTATCACAGCGGCTGTTTTCCCAACGCCAGAAGTAGCCAAAAGAATTGTGAGACAAGATTGGTTAAATTGGAATTTATCAGCCATTTGTCCAATGATTTACCATAAATTTTATAAAGAAGACGTAAGTTGGATTGGCGATGCCGTAGAAGAAGGCGTAAAAGCATTGCATGGAAAATTCCCATTATATGCAGGTTTGTACTTACCAGATTTCGATAATAATGACGAAATTGTTCAAGGTATAAAATTAGCCCTAAAAAATGGGGCGGCTGGTATTTCATTATTTGGAAACGTAAATGACGACGTTCTAAAAGCTTTAGTAAAAGGCACTAGCAAAGCCTAGTTCCTTCCTGATTTTCAAGGAGTAAGCCAAATTACACAATTTTACTCCTTGAAAAACTCAGTTAGCATTATTATTTTTTTGTCTTTTAAAAAATAATTTCTACACTTTATTCCCTCCAAAAGCAATTATCACAATACTTAGGAAAAGATTCACTTTTTAAATGATTTAAGCTTTTGTATATCGCATTCATTTTAAGTAAATTGCTTCATTATATCTATTCTTTTTTTCAGAAAATATTTATTCCAAAAACATTAGCTACTCGGTATAAACAATTCTAACTTATGGTAAACCAACTTCATAAGTATTGAATTGTCCGCTGAATTTTACACACATGGAAAATTACCTAAGGAGTAAACTTACCGAAGTTATAAAAGTAGATTCCTCCGTTTTTGATTTTATACAACAATTTGCTCTTGATGGTCTTTGGTTTTGGGACTTCAAGAATACGTCGTCTTGTTGGGTAAATCCAAAATTGGCATCCATATTAGGCTATAATACCTCTGAAGAAATTGAAGTTTTACAAAAAAACTGGCCAGATATTTTTCAAGAAAAAGATTTAACAGTTCTTGTTGCTACCAGCCAAAATAACAATTCTCCTCAAAACACCGTAGTCAGTTATTTTCATAAAGATGGCTCGATGATTTCGATGGATTGTTCGATACGTTTAATCTATGATTCTGAACAAAAGCTTGATACAGTACTTGGTGCAAATATTTTACACAAAGCGATTCAAAATTCAAATAATGCCATTGAAAAATTTCACACAAGTATAGGAGAATCAACGATTAATAGTGATTTTTTGTATGTAGTTAAGACTAATATTTCTGGAAATTACACCTACATCAACAACTATTTTTACAAGATTTTTGGCTTTACAGAAGGCGAAATGCTAGGAACCAACGCTTTATTGTCGATTATTAAGGAAGATCACGCTGCATGCCAAGAAACAGTGGCAAAATGTTTTATGAATCCTTTAAAACCTCATAAAGTAATTCTTAGAAAGAAAAACAAACAACAGGAAATTGTTACAAACCAATGGGAATTTACAGGCTTGCCAGATAAAAATGGAAGTACTTTCGAAATACTTTGTGTGGGATATAATGTTTCGGAAAAAGTAAAAACTGAAAACGATTTATCGATTTTAGTTTCTAACATGACCGATTTACTCATCTCTGTAGATTATCATGGTATAGTAACTTTTGTATCACCGAATGTCACTGAACTGTACTTGTACGAGCTTGATGAAATTGTTGGAAAACCATACATTGATTTTGTTCATGACGAAGACATCGAAACGGCTGTTGAGGCAATTCGTAAAACCATCGCAACGGGTATTCCTTTTACCAATCTTGAAATTAGAATCAAAAAGAAAGAAGGCGATTTTTATTGGACAAATATCAATTCAAGCATTAACCCAATCAACCAAGAGACAATTCTTGTAATTAATGATATAACAGCGAAGATGGTTTCGCTTCATGAACTTAAACAAGCTAAAGAATTATTGCAGGAAATCAGTGAAGTTTCGAATGTTGGTGGCTGGGAGTTTTTCCCTGAAACAAAGTATTTCTTTTGGTCGGATATTAGTAGAAAAATCTTTGGATTATCACGTGAGTATATTCCTAGTTTGGAGAATATCCAAAAGTATTTAAAGCCAAAAAGTAAAAAAACATTTCAGAATGCTATCAAAAAAGCGATTCAAAAAAATATTCCTTCTGATTTAGAACTAGAAATTACTGCTGAAAATCAACAAGAAATATGGTTAAAAAGTATTGTTAAAGCTAATTTTAACAATGGTGTTTGTACCAGAGTTTATGGTACTTTTCAAGATATTAATCAGCTGAAAAAAGCTGAAATTGACAGAGAAAAATCAACAAAATTACTAAAACATCTAGCCAAACAAGTACCAGGAATATTGTACCAATTCCAGCTTACAGACGATGGTCGTTATTTTTTCTCATATCTATCTCGCCAATTGATGAATACTCCAGAAATGGATTCACTTAGCCCTGAAGAAAAGACTAAAACTCTACTAAAATTCATACACCCTGATGATTATCAGATGGTTATCAACAAAATTTTCAAGTCATCTCAATCATTAACATTAAAAGATATAGAGTTTAGAGTTAATTTACCTTTAAAAAAAGAAAGGTGGCTTAAGGCAATTTCTACGCCTGAACGCCTGAAAGATAGTGTAATCTGGCATGGCTACATGAGTGATATTACCGACAGAAAACATGTAGAGCAAGAATTAAGACGAACAAAAGATTTCCTTCAAGAAACAACACAAGTTGCCAGAATTGGAGGTTGGGAAGCTGATATTGATGCACAAACAGCTCATTGGTCGAAGGTTACCAGAGAAATTTATGAAGTAGATGAAAAATATGTTACGATTGATATAAATGATGGGTTAAATTATTATAAAGAAGGACAAAGCAGAGAAACAATCATAAAAGCTTTTACAGAGTGCATACAAAATGAAATACCTTTTAATGTAGAAGTACAATTGGTTACTGCAAAAAATCGAGAAATTTGGGTACAAGTAATCGGGAAAGCAGATTTCAGTATTCCAAACAAAAAAAGAGTTTATGGTACTCTTCAGGATATTACTGATACTAAACTAGCTGAATTTCAACTCACAAGAACAAAAGATTTACTTGAAGAAACAAACAGAGTTGCTCGAATTGGTGGTTGGTCGGTAGATATTCCAAGTTATCATGTTTATTGGTCAAACATGATAAAGGAAATCGTGCAAGTTCCACACGATATTGAGCCAAGTATAGCATTGGGTTTATCCTTGTACAAAGAAGGTTATAGCAGAAATCTCATCACAGAATCTTTCAAAAACTGTATTGAGTTCGGTACTCCATTTGATGTAGAATTACAAGTTGTGAATACCAAAAATGAAGATATTTGGGTGAAAATAATTGGTAAAGCAGAAATTGAAGAAGGAAAAATTAAAAGAGTTTATGGTATTTTTCAAGACATCAACCAAGCAAAAATTGCGGAAGAAAATGCCAAAAATCTTCATCAACTTGAAATATTATTGACCAAAGAAAAACAATTGAATCTGCTTAAATCAAGATTCATTTCTTTAACTTCTCATGAATTCAGAACTCCCTTAACAGGTATTTTAGGAAGTGCCGAACTTTTAGATTTATACAATAATAAAGTTGAAAATGAACAAGTAAAAAACAAAATGCAAGAACATATTAGCCACATTACTTCACAAGTTGATAGGCTAACGGGTATTGTTGCAGATGTACTTACTTTAGAAAAAACCGCTGAAGGAAAAACAGTGGTGAAGCTTAAAGCAGTGAAGATTAAAGTATTTTTACAGAAAATCACAGACGAATTATCCATTAATCTCCGTGATAACAGAAAGCTAAAATTGATTTTACCAGAAGATGAAAAAGAGGTTTTTACAGACGAATCACTCCTTATTCATATTCTCAACAACCTCATTAGCAATGCTTTTAAGTATTCAAGAGGCAATAAACTAAGTCCTGAAATTCAGCTATTTTACCTTGATGACCATTTTACTATCATTGTAAAAGATTATGGTTTGGGAATTCCGATGAAAGACCAAGAACATTTGTTCGAAACTTTTTTTAGAGCTGGCAACGTAGTAAGTACAGAAGGGACAGGATTGGGACTAAGCATTGCTAAAGAATTTACAGAGAAACTTGGTGGGCAAATAAGTTTTGAAAGCAAAGAAGGTAAAGGAAGTACCTTCACTTTAAAATTACCTTATTGAAATTACAGACTGATTCTTTGATAAATACAAAAAACATTGTATATTATATCAGCTTTTTCTAATTCTTACTAATTATAAAGTTATTTATTGTCCATAAATACCACTATGAAAACTAAAATACTGTTTGTTGAAGACGACGTTGTTTTGAGAAACAACTACGTTGAAATTTTAGAATTATTTGATTTCACTGTCATCCCTGCTGAAGACGGCGTAGAAGCAATGGAAATTCTTCAACATCATGATATCGACGTAATCGTTTCTGATATAAGAATGCCCCGCATGAACGGTTTAGTTTTTCTAAAAAATGTTCGGGCAAATGCTAAATTGGTCAATACTCCTTTCATTTTACTTTCTGCTCATGCCGAAAATGCCGACTATGAAAATGGCATTAAAAGTGGTGCTAACGAGTACCTCACTAAACCTATAAGAGGGAAAGACCTTGTCAACGCTATTCAAAACGTAATAGCTGAAGTACAATAGTATTTTTATTTGGGTTAAAATCTATGCTATCATTCTATTCTAAATGATAATACAACCACAAATAACCAATGGAAGATAGTAAAAACCCTTCAAATGAAGACCTTCGTTTAGTTGCCTTGAAGGAATTGAATATACTGGATACTCCTCCCGAACAAGACTTTGAAGGTATTGTTACTTTAGCAGTGCAAATTAGCGGTGCTTCTATTGCTATGATTAGCCTCGTGGATTCAACCCGACAATGGTTCAAATCTAAAATTGGAACTGATTTATGTGAAATCTCAAGAAAAGATTCTTTCTGTGAATACATGATTCAAAATGAATCTTTCCTAATCGTTGAAGATACTACTGTAGATGAACGTTTCAAAAATAATCCATTTGTAGTTGGTCCGCCTTATGTTCGTTTCTACCTTGGTGTGCCTATCAGAAACCAACAAGGTTATATTTTGGGTTCTATCTGTATTTTACATACTTCAACTTTAACCTTAAATCAGCAACAAATTAAAAGCTTAGAGATACTCGCTCATCAAGCGGAATCACTTTTCAATAAAAAATCTGATTTAATTTACTCTGAAAAAATCCTTTCAACTTATGCTAATATTACTCAAGATTCAATCATTATCCTTGATTTAGACAAAAAAATCATTAATTCAAATAAAGCCTTTCAAGGAAGAGTTCAGCTACTCTTGGGCAAAAAGTATGAAAAAGGAGTAAGTATCTACGAGTATTCACATCCCTCTACTCATGCTTTTATTGATAAACACTTCTCAAAATCTGTACTTGGTGAAGACATCGTTGATGAATTGTTCATACCATTTTCTACGATAAGCAATTGGTACAAAGTACGTTTCATTCCTTTCAGAGATTCTCAAAATAATATTCAAGGAGTTGTTATCACACTTCTGAATATTACTGACCAGAAAAATTATGAAAAAGAACTGCTATCATTAAACAATGAACTCAACTTTCATTACACTAATTCGCCTTTAGCGGTGATAAAATGGGATAGTGATTTAATCATAAAAAGTTGGTCGGGACAAGCAGAAGTAATTTTTGGATGGAAAGCCTCTGAGATTGTAGAAAAATCTTTTTATGAAGTCAACTTGATTCCTGAAAGTGATTTTGACCGTGTGAAGCTTTACGCCAAACAGATGCTCAGTGGAACGGTTAGTAGGTTAACATCCAAAAATAAAAATATTACAAAATCAGGTGAAATCATTTATTGCAATTGGCATAATTCAATTTTGATGGATGAAAATGGAAAAGTAATTTCTATTTTATCCTTGGTTGAAAACGTTACTGATGTCATCAATGTCACCAAAGCATTAGAAATAAAAACCAACAATTACGAAGCACTCATTAACAGTACAAATGATATAATTTGGAGTATCGATACAAATTATCGTTTAATGACAGCAAACAACGCTTTTCATCAAAATCTATTTGCTGATACAGGAAAGCAATACCGTATGGGCGATTCTGTCTTCAAGGAAAGCTTACCTGAATCTATGTCAATTTTCTGGAAAGAAATTTATGATAGAATTTTTCTTGGCGAAAGCTTTGTTACAAACGTTGACCTACCGTATAAGAAAGCTCAAACGCCAAACACTCTTTTTGAAATAAATGCCAATCCAATTTTCAAGAATAATGTTATTGTAGGTGCTGCTTTGTCTTTGAGCGATGTTTCTGAAAAAAGAATTGCAGAACAAAAACTTTCGGAATCGGAAGCGAATCTTCAAGCTATTTTTGAAACGACCGATACTGGCTATATTCTTATCAATAAAAGTTTAGAAGTATTATCATTCAATAAAATTGCTAACGATATTTCTTCTCAGAACTTTTTTAACGCTGATAAGATACCTAAAAATGGCACACCAATCTTAGATTACTTCCCTGCCGAAAGAAGACCCATCTTACAAAGAATGATGATGGAAGTATTGAATGGTAAGAGAATAGAATACGAAATTTCTTTCCCTCAACCTAACAATACTACCAATTGGTATTTTGTAAGGTTATACCCAATTCTGAACAAAAAAAATCAGAATTACGGTTTGATAATGGCTTTATCAGATATTACTGAACGTAAGCTAGCCAATGAACAACTGAAACAAAGCGAAATGATGTTTAGCGATTTAGCTAAAAACTCTCCAGGTATTGTTTTCCAATTTTGTGTTGAAGCCGACGGCTCTTCGTATTTCTCTTACATCAGTGATAAAGGTAAAAATGCTTTTGGGTTTCCGGTAAATGACAAGAATTGGCAACAAAATGGCAGAATTAATCAAAGGGAAAGAAATGCTTTTTTAGAATCTATCAATCAAGCAATTATACACAAAAAAGATTGGAACTATGAAGGCGAAGTAGAAACAAAAGATGGAAGAAGAAAGTGGTTTCAAGGCTTAGCAAGTCCAACAATTAAAGATGGTAAAATTATTTATAACGGTATTTCTTTGGATGTTACCGAACGAAAAATGGCGGAAGAAGACCGTAAAAATTTGAGAAAACTAGAAATCTCGTTAGCAAAGGAAAAAGAAATCAACAACTTAAAATCAAGATTTATTTCGTTGACCTCGCATGAATTCAGAACACCCATTACGGCTATCGTAACCAGTTCTGATTTACTAGATTTTTACTCAAAACAAATTGATAATCAAGATTTGAAACACAAAATTAAAGACTATATCAATAAAATTTTGTTTCAAACCAACAGGCTAGACGCTATGTTGAAGGATATTTTGATGATTGAAAAAACTGCTGATGGCAAAATATTTGTAAAACCACAACCGATTAATCTCCATAAATTCTTGCACGACCTCAACGAACAGTATTACGTTGATAGAAAAGACAAAAGAAAGTTAAAGCTATTATTACCTGAAAGAGTCAGAGAAATCATAACTGACCCTTCGTTACTAAGTCATGTGGTTAGTAATTTAGTTAATAATGCTTTCAAATATTCACATGAAGCTCAAGACCCTGAATTAAGGGTTGAATATCATGCTGATTTTTACAGTATTAAAGTCACAGATTATGGCATTGGTATTCCTCTGGAAGAACAAGAACATTTATTTGAAACATTTTTTAGAGCAAACAATGTGCTAAATATTGAGGGAACGGGACTTGGCTTAACAATTACAAAAGAATTTACTCAAAAACTAGGTGGAAATTTGAGTTTTATCAGTAAGCCATTAGAAGGAAGCTCTTTTACAGTCAGCTTACCTTATAATTCATAAATTATTTCAATTCAATGATGCAGGGATTTTCAGAACTACTTCAAAAATATTGTTATGAGTATTTACTTCTAAACTTCCTTTTTGTCTTTCAACCCACTCTTTTATAATATACAAGCCCAAACCTGAGCCATTCATATCTTTAGAATAATGCGCCTGATAAAATGGTTTTATCATACTGGTATTCATTGTATAAGTACCTTTGTAATGATTTTTAATAGTCAAAACTATCATTTCATTATCGAAGTAATTATTCGAAGTAATTTCAAATTTAGAATCTGAATATTGAATTACATTTTGTAATAATTCGGTAATCATTTGATCAAGCGAATCACGGTTGAAATCAAATAAGTAAAACGCATCACCTTGAATATTAAAATCAAACTGGTTAGTTGTACTATTTTTCAAAAAACTAAAAATACTTCTCTGTAACTCAGCAACATTTAATCTAGATTTACTTGTATTTCCCCAAGGATTAATTCCATTCACTAATTGGTTGTGCCACAGCAATTTGCGAGTCACTCGCAACATTCTTTGTCCAGAAATCTGAATTGCTTTTACGATAGTACTTGCATCAGCTAAATCATTCTGACTAATCATTTCTTCAAGAAGTGTCCCGAAATTAATAATACCATTCAGAGGAGTTAGATATTCATGTGTAGAAATCTTGTAAAAAACGTCAATAGCATTTTTTCTAGTTTCAATTTCAGCATTTACTTTTTTTACAGAACTTATTTCTATTCTGGCTTGAATGGTTTCAATTAAATCTTTAGAACTATAAGGTTTTGTTAAAAAATCGTCAGCACCCAGGTTCATGCCTTTTCTTTTATCTGTCATATCCGCTAGACCTGAAAGAAAAATAAAAGGTAGATTGATAAAACCTTTTTCTTGCCTGATAATTCTAAGTACATCAAAACCATCCATAGAATCTAGCATTATATCACAAACAACTAAGTCTGGATTAATCTCTTCAATCAATAAAATACCTTCTTTAGTACTATTGGCTACAAAGCATTCATAACCATTTAAAGTTAGTATTAAACTGGTATTTTCTGCAAGAAGCAAATCATCTTCTATGAGTACTATCCTAGACATATTTTAATTGTTTTATTGGTAGATTATTCAATATTTTACCTATCTCGGGCTTAAGCTTTTATTCTTTTATGAAATGTCGATACTGTAATGCTAATGGTGACAATACTTCAAAATTGTCTATTAAAAATAAGCAATTTATCTCCATTATACTATTTATGACATCGCTTTTAAAATATTTATTCTTTAACTCAAAACTTGAAAGCATTGCATTTTCTACTAATTGTAATTGAGATTTCTAAACTCCATACAAAAACACAATTTAATACAAAAAAATATCTTTAAAGTTAAATTTAAAGATTAATATCTAAATAAATCTATTATCTCTAAAAAGAAAATCCCTTCCTTTATTTCTAAGTGAAGGGATTTGTTTATTTTTTGGTATTTAGCGAATCAAACTACAGCTTTAAAATATTCATTTGCCTCTAAAATTGCTTCGTAAAGTAGTTCTTTCCCTACTGGTTTTGGAAGGTATTTTAGAATTTCCGCATGCGGTGCGTTCTTTCTAAAGATGGTATAATCTGATGCTGAAACTACGATTACTAATATTTTTTTATCTTTAAACTCTAAGTAATGATTAGCCAAATACTCTAAAAACTCATAGCCATCCATTACAGGCATATTCAAATCCAGCAAGACAACAATTTTATCATGAGTTGTTTCTTTAAGAAACTCAACAGCTTCTTGACCATCAGTAGCTTCAGCAAATGGGATTTCATAAGTCTGTAGGTACTTTCGCATCAAAAAACGATTGAGGTGCTCATCGTCAACAATTAAAGTTATGGCGTTATTAAACATATTTTTATGTGCTAGTTCGCTATCGAATGCTAGTTTGGGTTAATGATTTATTATAAAAACAATTTTGATACATTTAGCCTTGTTATCTTCAAGGAACTTCATGTTATAAAGTTAAGTGCTTTTAGATAAACAGAATTAGGATTTTTGAAAGTAGGAAAACTAACAATAATCATATTATTTTTTTGTTTACTGAACGAATAGTTTATTCTATTATCGTTTTCCAAAATCATTTCCTACAAAAACAACCCACAATCATCATTCCATTTTTTTAAAAATCAGAAAAATTGTTTTATCTACCTAAAAAACAAACTCTTTTATCCTGATTTTTAATAATTATCAGCATAAAAGCTTTCTTTTCAATATAAAACAAAAATAACATTTGTTAATTCAAAAGCTACTTTTCATTGATAATTCTTTCTGATTATTTCATCATTTTGATGATGAAAATCTCTAAAGCCAAGAAAAGTAAAGCTGCAATAATAAAATATTTCCAAAGTGCCACCCCAAAATTCTGTTCTTTAAAAGTACTTACAAAATCAGTATCATCTACTTTATCAAAAACTTGAATATTTTTCTTGGCACTCAAAAGGTTTTTCAATTCAGATACACTATAAAAATCCATCATAGATTCCTTGTGGTCGTGATTGAATGCCAATACTTTTTGTACTTTCCCGTCTAAAAGCAATTCGTAATATCCAGATTCCAGCAATTGGTTTTCATTTAATTGATTCGCTTTGGGCAATTCAATCGTTAACACATTTCCTACTAAATGTTGTAAGGGAATAAATTCCATTTTGTTACGCCTTAAAGTAAAAATTGGTTGGCGAGCATTTTCTACAGTTTTTACTTCATCCAAAACAACTGAAATTGTATTTGATTCAAAGGAGAATGCTGTTTGTTCTTGTGCTACGCTCTGTGCTGCAATTTTATACATAATGGGTACAAACAGAGCATTTCTGGCAAATTCGCCAAACTGAACATCCAAGGGTGCGCCTAACAGATATACTCGTCCATTAGCAACTGTCGAAACCGTTAAAAAAGGCTGATTATTCCTGAAATTCAATAGTTTTTCGCCCACAGCTTGCCAAGTAATTATAGCATTCTGGTTGGGCATTTGTATCATTTCTTTTTGTGTAGAATTATCAAAAATATCTACAAAAAATGATGACGATTTCACTGGTTCAGCTAATGGTGTTACTTCTGAAGTAATTGATTTTTTTTCCTGAATATTTCTTATATTAAATACACCAAGGAAGTCATTATAACTTTTTAAATCAGGATCTTGATTCGGAATGAGCATCAAACTTCCTCCTGATTTCACAAAATCATTTAAAGCCAATTTCATCGACCCTTCAATAATTGATAGTCCTTCTAAAATAATAAAATCTACTGTTTTAAAAAGTCCAACGTCAACGTTTGAAGCCGCATAATTCCTGTAAGCGAAAACACTATCGTTCGCAAAAACCGCAGGCAAATATTTACCAGCAGTATTTTGTCCTGACAAATGCAATACCTTAATTTTGGGTGCTACATTCAACACAAAGAAATAATCGTTGTCAAAAGTAATAGGCGTATCATCAAACGAAATATTTGCTTTTTTAAAGCCTTTCCCTTGAATATTAAAAGAGAAAGTACCCACCGTTGAAGATTTAGCAGGAATTGTAGCAATCGTTGACGAAACCTGAACACCATCAATCAATAATTTTACTGGTAAATTTTCAACGGCTGTTTCGCCTGTGTTAAATAACTTGACCGACAATTGATTCACCTGCATTTCACGCACAAAAGGAGTATTCAACCAAACAGAATCAACAAAAACGTTTTGAATTGCTTTCGACTGAACAGGCACTAAAAAAAGCCTATCAGTTGAATCTAAAGTAAGTTTAGATAAATTTCCTGCGGTAGATTTCTGAAAATCTGAAAACCATATATACTGATTTCCACCTTGTGAATTATGCTTAGAAGCTAAATTTTTCTGACGATTTAATACTTGTTCTAAAGTTCGTGGACTATGCGTAAACTTGATGGAAGTTGTGCGTTCTTTAATCTGCTGAGTATTACCTACGGCATGCTCATCGGCAGAAAAATCATTGGTAATTAATTGTAATTGAGAACCTTGTGGGAATGAAAGTAAAAGTTCCTCTACTTTATTGATAGCTTTATCAAGATATGTTTTTTTATCCAATTCATTCTGCATCGACAATGAATTATCAATATATAAACTACTTATGCCGCCTATTTTTATGCCAACACCAGTTTTAGATGGGAAAAAAGGTTGTGCAAAAGCCAGCACTAAAGCAATGATAAAAGCCATTCGTGCAGCCATAATCAATAAGTGCTTTAGCCTACGAAATGAAGACGTCGTTGTGTTAACAGCCCGCAGAAAAGCAACATTTGTAAAATATACTTTCTTGGTTCTTCTAAAATTAAAGAGGTGAATAATTAAGGGAATTGCAGCGGCTAAAAGTCCCCAAAGGAAAAATGGATATAGAAATTGCATGAAATATCTCTTCGTTTTTGTTCAAGTACTGATAAAATCATAAATACTTGAAATTTCATTAATGTATAAAACTACAAAAAAAAGCCATCATTGATTAAATCAACGATGGCTAATTCAAGATTTGTATATCAATCTGCTTTTGAAAAACAGAAAATCAAAAGATTGGTTAAATTCTAACGAGATATTTCAAGAATTTCAAATTCTAATTTACCAGCAGGCGCTTGAATCTCAGCAATATCTCCCACTGATTTTCCGAACAATCCTTTTCCAAATGGAGATGAATTAGAGATTTTACCAGCTTTCAAATCAGCTTCTTCTTCCGACACGATGGTATAAACTACTTCCATCCCATTTTTCTTATTCTTGATTTTTACTTTTGATAAAATCGAAACTTTCGAAGTATCTATATTTGTTTCGTTCAAAACACGAGCATTGGCAACGATTTCTTCCATTTTAGAAATCTTCAATTCCAATAAACCTTGTGCATCTTTTGCGGCATCGTATTCAGCATTTTCACTTAAATCTCCTTTATCACGAGCCTCCGCAATTTGCTTAGCCATATCCGAACGACCTTGCAATTTTAAATATTGCAATTCTGATTTTAACTCCTCTAATTTCTCAGCAGTATAATACTGTACTTTTCCCATTGTCTTTATTTTTTACAGAAATGATCAAGTAAATTGTTGAAAATCATAGTCAAAACTGCTATAATCTTGTATTACCACAATTTACACTCAGCACTTCTTTGAGTTGATACAAAAAAAATTACTGACATCGCTGCCAGCAAGTGAAATTCCTATTCTAAAAATATTTACTCAAACTCTTTACAAACAAAAAGAACGGCTTTCGACCGTTCTACAAGATTTTTTATGACCTTTGCAGAAATTTCGAAGCTATTGAATGATGCTTGTTTGAGTCTTTCGTTGCATATTTTACTGAATTGAGTTAGCAAAGATAGTAAAACAGATTTCGAATTCAAAGAGAAATTTCAAATTGTGTTTTTTTTAGAAAATTTATATTGAATTCACGAAGACATCAATTACGAGCGTTGAGTAATAAGTACTAATAAATCTTAATTCACCGTAATTTCGTAGTAAGAAATATCATTAAAAAAACAAAATCAGCCTTCTCAATCTAGCGTTTACGCTGATAAAACATATATCAATCTAATGAAAATAATCTTTATGGGTACTCCCGACTTTGCGGTTGAGAGTTTGAAAGTTTTAGTTGAAAATAACTGTAATGTAGTAGCGGTAATCACTGCACCAGATAAACCGATTGGTCGTGGCTTAAAAATCGGAATGTCAGCCGTAAAAGAGTATGTTTTAGCCAACGCTCCGCATATTCCCATTTTACAGCCTGAGAAATTAAAGAATCCTGAATTTTTAGAAGAACTAAAAAGTTATGAAGCCGACCTACAAATTGTTGTTGCTTTCAGAATGTTGCCAGAAGTAGTTTGGAATATGCCCAAATTAGGCACTTTTAATCTACATGGCTCACTTTTACCACAATACCGTGGAGCGGCACCAATCAACTGGGCAATTATCAATGGCGAAAAAGAAACGGGTGTTACTACTTTTTTCTTAAAACATGAAATTGATACTGGTTCAATCATTTTTCAAGAAAGAGAAGCGATTGCTGAAACTGATAATGTGGGTGATGTATATGTTCGATTGATGCACATTGGAGCTAAACTGGTATTAAAAACAGTAAGAGCCATTGAAGCTGGCGAATATCCGCAAGAACCACAAGTAGAATCTGATGAGATAAAACACGCTCCGAAAATTTTCAAAGAAACTTGTGAAATTGACTGGACAAAATCTACCAAATCAGTCTATGATTTTATTCGTGGGCTTTCTCCATATCCTGCCGCTTGGACTACTTTAAACGGAAAAGTTTGTAAAATCTATCGTACTGCCAAAGTAACAGATGAAAATGTTCAATTTGATGAAGCCTTTAAAAGTGATGGCAAAAAATATTTATACTTCAGATGTTTAGACGGCTATTTAGCCATTGAAGAATTACAATTAGAAGGCAAAAAGCGTATGGGAATTGAGGAGTTTTTGAGAGGATATAGATTGTAGTACTAGACTTTGGGACTTTATGATTAAAGACTTTAGGAATTTGGATTCAGGGAAACATGAGTAATTCAGAATTTTCTAACAATAATAGCAAGTGTTAAATAAAGTAGCCTAACTATTAACTTCTATCATTATGGCTAAATACATCTTCATTCTTCTATTTACTACAAGTTGTTCACTTTTTACTGGAGTGAATACCGTAACAACAACGATTGATGCGACAAAAGATACCACCTTTTTTTTGAATGGAAAAGGAGGTGGTCCATCTATTATTTTTGATATTAATGGGTATTTGAGTGATAGCACTTTGATAGAAATTGCATATCACGAAAGTAAAGACAATCCAAATACTAATCTAACGTTGACAATACCTTTAAATGCTGGAAAGGTGCATTTGAAAGATGTTAGAAGAGATTTTTATGGAGCACATGCAAAGATTAGCTTCAAACACCTTGAAAATAAAAAAGGGAAACTAAAAATTAGTGCAAGTATGTTTTAAATCATAAGACCTATTCTTTAAAGGCAGAAGAGCGATTTATAAAAAACCGCTCTTCTGGTTTCTCTAGTAAAACATTCTCTATCACCGATTCTCCAACTTATACCACTGTATATTTTTCAACAATTCTCTTCTATTCAAAATTTTCTGAGAAGCCATTTTTGGGGAATAATACTTTTCTAAATAATCTAGTACTACTTTTTCTGATTCTCCTAAATCCCATAATTTATGGTTTTTCTGCATCCACCTGATTTTATCTTTCCAGCCTTCACGAGTAAAACGATGTTGCTGAATCAATTTGGTATTATGGCAAGCTGTACATTGTGCCTTTATCATCATCAAATTTGTATCGTTGATTAATCCAGTTTCTGAATCAATTGTCAACGAATCAGAGAGCTTTGAGTGCTGAGTTTGGAGTGTTGATTGAGGAGTTGCGTAATTGATTTCTCGTGATTGCTTGAAGGCAAGTAAACTCATCAATATCGTTCCGACAAATAAATATATGTTGATAACTTTCATCTCGATGTTGGTTTATACGACTTTCACCGCAATTCTGTGACAAGCATTATTCAAATATCCACCCGGATTCCACTGTGGAATTACCATTGGTTGCGTAATTCCTTTGCTATCGGTTGCTTTTACCCATATTTCAAAATAACCTTTTTGTGAAAAATCTAAAGCCAAAGACCAATGTTGCCAAGCCAAACGATTTTTAGGAGCTTCCAAATTACATTTCTTCCAAGTAACACCATAATCCAGCGAAAGCGATACTTCTTTTACTTCCAAATCACCCGCCCAAGCATGTCCACGCAAGGTTACTTTTTTGCCAGCATCAATTACTGCTCCCGTTTTAGGAAAAGTAATCAAAGATTTCACAGGCATGGCTTCGATAATTTTGAAATTTTCGGGCGTTTCTGCTAATTTCTCTCCCGGTTCAATTGGATGAATAGGTACTCTATAACTATGACCGCTCATTTTTTCGCCGTCATGTTCTTTATTTCTGACCACAATTTTATCTAACCATTTTCCCGAAACTGAAGCAGCCCAACCGCCAATTACCAAACGAAGCGGGAAACCATGTTCCAAAGGAATATCTTTTCCATTCACTGCCCAAGCAATAAGCGTTTCATCTTCCAAGGCTTTTTTAATGGGTACTCCTCTTGAAATCACTGATTTATTGGGCATTCTGCTCAAATGAATATCTTTCCCATAATATCCGATGTAAACGGCATCTTCTTTCAAACCAACGTCAGCTAAAATATCTTTCAACCGAACACCTGTCCACTCTGCACAACTTACTGCTCCTTGTTCCCACTGATTTCCAGAAGTTTGTGGAAAATAGCCCGAACGTCCATTTCCTCCACATTCTAAAGTGAGTTGATAAGTATATTGTTTGAATTTCTCCTTTAACTCTTTGAGTTTATATGTTTTTGAAGTTTTGACAGATTCACCGCCGATGGTTAAAGTCCAAGTATTAATATCAATATTAGCTTCTGGAATCAATCCATTATTACGGATAAACATTTTTTCCACTGGCGTTACTTTATCATCTAATAAATGTGGCGGTGTTTCAACGTTCCAAGGTTTATCCGAAAGAATTATTAACTCTTTATTTTTCCAATCGGGCAAAGCACCTTCTGCAAGTGTTAAATTTGAGGAAGCGTTTTGAGAAAAAGTGACCTTTGGAAGGAGTAATCCCAACAAAGTGGAATAAGTACTTTTCTTTAAAAAATCTCTTCTGTCTTGAATCATTTTTTTTATTGTTAATTTGTCTTTGAATAAATTATGATTTAAAATCGACATCCTTAGTAAATCTGGCGATTTGATTCTTCAAACAATTTGATTTATTTTGATATATTTAAAGCAATATATTCTGTAAAAATAGTATTTCTGTCTGCTTTAGCAGATTAGACCTTTCAAATCAAACCTTTTAAAATGAAAATTTACAAAACTAAACAAGGAATTATCGTAGAATCGGCTGAAAAATTTTATTTATCCGCTGAAAGTAATTGGGATATTTATGTAAATCGTGATGATTTATATGAACAAGTAAGTAAAGAAATTGCCGCACTTTCAAGTATTGAATGGGCTGGCAATGACATCCTTGCCCCTATCAGTCAGCAAGAAATCTGGGCATCTGGCGTAACTTACATGCGTAGTCGTGAAGCCAGAATTGAGGAATCAAAAGATGCTGGTGGTGGCGATTTTTATGCTAGAGTATATGATGCAGAACGCCCAGAGATTTTCTTTAAATCGTCTGCAAGTCGTTGTGTAGGCACAAATGATTTTGTGCGTATTCGTAAAGATTCAGCTTGGAATATTCCAGAACCAGAACTGACTCTTTTCGCTACTTCAAACGGCAAAATTGTAGGTTATACTGCTGGAAACGACATGAGTTCGAGAGATATTGAAGGTGAAAATCCATTGTACTTACCTCAAGCCAAAAGCTACGACAAAGCCGCTGCTATTGGACCATGTTTGTATGTAACGGATGGCGAAATCAGTCCTGATACTTTAATTTCGCTAGAGATTTTAAGAGATAATATTTCACAATTTCAGGGAAGTATTGCCATCAATCGCATGAAGCGTAAACATGATGAATTGATTTCATTCTTGTTCAGAGAGATGTCTTTCCCTCATGGAGCTTATTTAATGACAGGAACGGGCGTTGTTCCCCCAAATGAGTTTACTTTAGTGGTTGGCGATGTAATAAATATTTCTATTGAAGGGATTGGGACACTTACTAATACTGTAGGCTTCCCTTGAAAATTGTTTTTCGATATTGCTTTACGATAAAATCCACTCATGTTCTGGGTGGATTTTTGCTTTCATCTGAGGTGCTTTATTTAAAAAATACAATTTTGTTTGATT
>NZ_JAYGIL010000026.1:0-92934 GCF_034931025.1 Arcicella gelida
TTTACAACTAGGACACGATAACATAGAATAATACAAGTTTGAGTAAATAACTCTTTTTACACAAAGTTATACCAAAGTTAATCTAAAATGATAGAGAACATTACTTGTTTTACACTACCGAAAAATGATTCATCTCGAATTTTCAGATAATAGTCTCTTTATTGGACAGATTGAGATGTCTCCTTATTTATTATCATCTAGTCCTTACTTTTCTTTCCTTGATGAAAGAAAAGTAACCGCAGCGGCGGACCGCAAAAGAAAATCAAGAATTCCTAAACTCGCTCCGCTCAAACAGTAGGAATTCGTTGTCCACCAATCGAAGAAAAGCGGTCAAAAAACTAATTTTGACCGCTTTTCTTCGATTTTAAAATTCGCAACAACTTTTTTTAGAGTAAAATACACAATTGAATTATCAGTTTTCTTCACTTTGTAAAAGCTTAACTGGTCCAATCAAGCCTGATTCATATAATGTTTTGGTGTTTAAATATTTCATCGGGGCAGTTGTATTTGTTGTTCTTTGGCTTTCTGGCAAAAGCGTATCTCCAATTAATCGATTTGCCCAAGTATTGGTTACTTCGATGCTGAGTTCGTTTTTACCCAATTTTAAAGCTTTGCTGATATCCACTCGGTAAGGTGCTGTCCAAACAATTCCGCAAGCAATTCCATTTACTTTTACTTCGGCAAGATTGGCTACTTTGCCTAAATCCAACCAAATTTCTTGATTTTTCTTAGGTAAAGTACTTACTTCAAAATTTTGATGATAATTAGCCGTACCAGCATAATAACGAATCAAAGAATCTGAACTTACTGTCCAATCGTTTAGCTTTTCAAAAGTTTTTGTGATTTTTTGATTCGTTTTTGAATTTTCAAAATCTACTTTCCAAGCTTTATCTAACGTTTGGATAGCTTTAAATTCTTGCCAGTTTTTAGCTTTACCAGTGTTTACTTTAACTTTGACAACTTTCGAAAAGTTGACAAAGCTGTTTTTAAAAATCACAAAAACAGAAGCATTGGCTTCTAACTTCAGGGTTAAAATCGTTCTGCCATTTTCAACTTTCCATGATGTTGGCGTAAAAGTTTTATCGCTCACGGCATCGTACAATTGAATACATTTTCCATTCGCTCTTAAAGAGAAACTTAATACTCTTTCAGTATTTTGCTGATTTGCAAGAAAGTATAATTCTAAATCTGATGCTTTTCTGTGTGTCCAAGCAATTCCTTTGGCATAATTTCCTTGTTCATCTTTCACAATTACATCTTGTTCGATGCCCAATTTCGCTAAAGTATTAGCTTCAAAAGGACTTTTTACCACTTTTCCTTTACCTACATTTTTATAGAAAATTTTGTCAGAACCATCCATCATTACCTCAAAATCTCCTTCCCAACATTGTTTCGCAAAGTTTTCAAGGGCTTTATTTCTTTTTGTTCCTGCTTCAAATTCTGGCTTATCACCAATAATCAATGTTGCACCTTCGTTCACCAAGGCTAATAATTTTTCAGCCGTTTGTGCCGACATTGTATTAGCATTGGGAGTCATTGCGTGTTTTTTAGGTAAAATCAAGGCACTGTAACTGGTGCCATCGCCAAAAATCACTTTCCCATTTTTTACTTTAGCAGTATTCAATAAAGCATCAGGATTGAATGAATCATAAGCATAACCACGCAAAGCATTTACCCAATTTTCTGGGTCAGCCATATTAGCTGAATGCGTTACACTTGTAGGAATTTGTCTTAAAGGCTGACCTTCATTTTTCAATCGTTTTACTTCTTGCTCCATTACTTCTTTCCCAAAAAGTCCCGTTAATGTTGGTACTAATCTATCTGGTAAAACAGAACGTCTTGGAATTTCATCTCCAATAAAAACGGCTAAATCGGTTACAGGAAAGCCTTTTTGTAATAATGACTGACAACGCTGTGCATAGTCAACCCAAGCTTTTCCTGCTTTCCACCAAGTTTGGTCTCGTTGAAAATATAAACCTACTCCATCTAAAGTCATTCCAGGTTTTCTGTCTAACCAAGGATTGTGCATGAAAACATGATACACTAATTTATTGATTCCCAAAGCATAATTTCGGTCTTGGAGTGTTTTCAACATGGCTGGATGTTCGTTCCAAGTCATTCGCAAAGTAGTAAATGCTTCTGCTTGAATGATGGGTTTTCCATAAATATGTCCTGCTGAAATAGCATCCAACATATCATTTGGTTTATCGTGAGTAGGACTATTCAACCAAAATTCTCCCATTGGCACATCGACTAATTTATAATGTGCTAATCCATCACTTGTCATGGTTGGTGCTACACTTTCAGCCGTGAATTTTACGCCATTTTCTTTTGCTAAATCAGCTAAGGTTTTATAAAAAGTATCAACAACTAATTCTGAAACTGTTTGGCGAAAATCGTATAAAAATTGCTCTGAAAATTCCGCATTTTCAACTGGAATTCCTGCAACGATTGGCAAATAAGGCAACAAATCGTAACCTCTTCTTTGCTTAAATTCCTCTCTGAAAACAGGCGACCAGTTCTGACTTCCACATTCCCAACTATCTACATGAAAAACCTTTAAAGCTTTTTTACTCAACTCCGAACCAAGTTGACGTTGCGCTTCGCCATACCATTTATCGAATTGTAATTTAATGGCTTCGGGATTAAATTTATCGCACTCCAGTCCTTTTCCAGCACCACCAGTTGCATTAGTATGCCCCGTAGAAGTATGTCCGATTCTAACAATCGTCCATGAACCTGCTGGAACATCCCAAACTAATCGTCCATCTGCTGATACTTTATCCGAAATATTAATAATTTTTTGTTGAGGAACACAAATACTATCTGCCAATTGCTCGCTTGTTGAAGCCTTACTTATCCGCCAAACTTCGGCAGCTTTTCCTTCAAATTGATGAAGAAAAGGTTCAGCAGAAAGTTCAATGCCAATAGTTTTGAAACTTGGTTTCCACTTAGCTGCATCTAAATCTTCTGCTCCCGGTTCTGTTCCAGTTTTATCATAAACAAATCGGAAATACTTTGCTGTAGTTGGGACTATTGAATGCGTAATGTCGGCATCTGTATCTTGCCAGCCATGTCTAGGAGATTCTAACCTTCCAATTGAACGAAAGTTTTTGCCATCATCACTTACTTCAATCAATAAACGTTGAGCTTGGTAATTGTTCCCGCCTGTTTTTACTACGATGGTTCTACAAGTAAATGGCTTTTCAAAAGCGTACTGAATCCAGCAAGGTTCATCACTTTTAAACCCTTCTTTATTGCCTTCTTTTACCAAAAACTGAGGATTGATGTCTGCTTTATTGGAAGTAACAATTGGAACAATGGTTTTAGTAGATTGCCCAGTTCCTGTTAAAGAAGGAAAAGCATAAACAGCAATATCTTCATAATAGTTTTCATTTTTTTCAGGCTGAGGTAATTGAATATCAAGGTATTGACTTCCTTTAATATTTAGTTTGGACGAAACAACTTTTTGCATGGAAAGTGCTGGCGTAATCCAAGGTCCACCCGCCAAGGCAAAACCATCACTTACGTGCATGCCCATTTCTAAGTTTAGTCGGGCAGCTTCGCTCATTGCGTGTTTCACCATTTCCCACCAAAGCGGACTAAGTTGTTCAACCACTGGCGTAAAAATTGGCGGATTCGTCGCCCCTTTTATCGGCATTAAGTATGCACCACCGATGCCTGCTTTTTTCATGGCTTCCAAATCAGCAGTAATGCCTTCTTTAGAAACAGCGGCTTGCATCCAATACCAAAATACCCACGGTTTTGAATCTTTGATACTCTTTTCAGTTTGAGGAATAATGATACTTAAACCTTTTTGTTTTTGTGCCAAAGAAAGGTTTTTATTGAAAATAAAAAACGTAAAAATCAATACAAAAAGCCTTCCGAAACTGGCTTCCCTCCTATTTATTTGAAATTTCACTTTGCTCATTTTATAGTTTCTATCATAATCGTATCCGACTGTAAACCTTCTGCACTGGCTTTCAATGTAATCTTTCCTGCTTTTTCAGAAGCCTGAACAATCGCCAAACAAAGTCCATTGAATGCTCTTCGATAATTTGCTTTGAAAGGTTCTAAACTTGCTTGATAACCATTATCAACGCCCGCTATTGAACCTTGTCCTTCCAAGCTAAAATTCACCAAATGATTAGCTTCTGGCACTAAATTGCCGTTTTCATCCACAATACTTACTCTGATAAATGATAAATCTTCACCATTGGCTTTGATACTTTGGCGGTCTGCTGATAATTTAATTTTAAAAGCTTTGCCTGCTGTTTTTACTTCTTCCGTGAGTACGATTTTTCCATCTTTTCTTGAAACGGCTTTTAAAGTACCTGCTTCGTAATTAACCGACCACTTTACATGAAAATCATTGATGCCTTTTTTTCTAATACCTAAAGATTTATCGTTCAAAAACAGCTCTACTTCATCCGCTTGCGAATAATATGCCCATACTTCTACCGTTTTGCCTTTTTCCCAATTCCAATGTGGCAATAAATGAAGTACAGGTTTTTCGGTCCACTCACTTTGATACATATAGTAAACGTCTTTCGGGAAGCCCGCTAAATCTATAATTCCAAAATAAGAACTGCGTGCTGGCCACGGATATGGATGTGGTTCGCCTAAATAATCAAAACCCGTCCACACATAAGTACCTGCGATGTAAGGTGCATTTTTTACTGCTTTCCAAGCTTCTTCGTGCGTCGTTCCCCAATAAGCGGCTACATTATCATAGGCTGAGGTAGTCCAATCGGTATTTCTGACTTGCGTTTTTACGTCTCTGGATGAAAATTGAATATTTTCTTGAGGCATTTCATAACGTCCTCTCGATTCCAAAGCTGAGGCAGTTTCAGAAGCAATAAATTTTTGCTTCGGGAAATTCTTGAGAAAATCTGTGTAGCCTTCGTGTTTATAATTAAAGCCTAATAAATCCAAGGCACCCGACTGAAAAATGAAATTTTTATCAGGAACATTTTCTGTCAAAGCAGAAGTAACTAAACGAGTATTATCTAATTTCTTGACGATTTGAGCAAGCTCTCTGGTAATCGTGATACCCGTACTGTCAAATTGTTCTCTGATTTCATTTCCGATACTCCACATAAAAATCGAAGGATGATTTCGGTCTCTTTTGATAAAATCTTCCAAATCTTTTTGATGCCAAGCCGTCCAATCTGAAGAGTAATCTTTTTTAGATTTTCTTTTCTTCCACATATCAAAAGCTTCATCCATGACGATAAAGCCCATCTTGTCGCATAAATCTAAAAACTCTGGTGCAGGAGGATTATGTGCCGTTCTGATACCATTACAGCCCATCGCTTTTAAAATCTCAAGCTGACGTTCCATCGCTCTTACATTCACAGCCGCACCCAAAGCACCCAAATCATGGTGCATACAAACACCTTGTATTTTGGTTGGTTTTCCATTTAATGAAAACCCTTTTTCTGTTTCAAAATTGAAAAAACGAATTCCTAAAGATGTTTCATAAACATCTACTTCATGGTTTTGCTGGAAAACTTTGGTAATTACTTTGTACAAATATGGTTTTTCAATCGACCACAATTGAGGTTTTTTGATTTTCAACAATTGAAAATACTTTCCAGTGCTGTCTTTTAAAGATAGGTTTTTAGTCTGTTCACTAACAATTACTTTTCCTTCTGAATCGACAATAATATTCTGAATATCAACAATTTGACTTCCATTTATACGATTTAGCAAATTTACTTCAACCTTTATTTCAGCTTCATCTTCACTTAATTTGGGAGTCGTCGCAAAAACGCCCCATTGGTTGATGGCAATTTTTGAAGTAATAACTAAACGCACATTTCTATAAATTCCTGAACCAGTGTACCAACGAGAATTCGGTTGTTCTGAATTATCAACTTTTACGGCAATGACGTTTTTTTCTTTCCCAAATTTTAAAAATTTCGATAATTCATAACGGAAAGAAGTATAACCACTTGGACGTTTGCCTAAATAATGTCCATTAATCCAAACTTCGCTGTTGCGATACACGCCATCAAACTCTATCCAAACTACTTTATTTTGAGCAGTCGCTGGCAATGAAAAACTTTTTCTGTACCACGCCAAACCAGTAGGCAATGCACCGCCTTGTGTTGTTGATAAATGTTGTTCGCTAAATTGCCCTTCAATACTCCAATCGTGGGGAAGATTCAGTACTCGCCAATTCGCATCATTGAACTGATTCGTAATTGCCTTTTCATTATTGTCAAATGAAAATTTCCAAGATTTATTAAAATCGATGATTTCTCTACTTTTCGGTTGAGCAAAACAATCAACCGAAATGGTAATAAGTAATAATATATAAAAGTATTTCTTCATTGAAATTGACATGATTCAAACAATGTCTGAATGTTATAATGATGAATTGTGAGTTAAAAATTGATACATAATACTTTATCCAAAATAATATGTAGCGGCAACTCTTGCAGTTGCCTGGATTAAACGGCAACTGCAAGAGTTGCCACTACAATTAGAAAAAATTCCAGTAATCAGCCTTTATTTATTTTACAAATGCTAATAAATGCAAGGATTAAAGTAAAAACCTTAATGAGCCACAAAATTCAAGATACTTTTCCCTAAATCTTTAGAAGTAGCCACGGCAATACCTCTTTGGTCATTTTTGTTGACGGCACAGTAAAAATGATAGACTACGCCTTTGTACTTCATCACATAGGATTTATGCGCATACAATTCATCATAAGGTTCAGACGATTCAACCAAATTTGCACCGTTCCAATCTGTCCAATGAATTAAATCTTTGGAAGCAGCAAAACGATTAAATGCTCCTTTTCTATCTTTCCAGAACGCTCCAAAATAAAACATTACCCAAGTATCGCCGATTTTTTGAAGTTGTGGGTCGCCCGTAATTCCAACGGGATGATGAACGACTGGCTCATTAATCATGCGTTTCCAATCCAACATATTATCAGAAACCGCCATTCCGATGCGCTCGTACCAACGAGTTTTAATATTATTTTTTGCAGAATCACCATTGGCATTATAATACATCACGAATTGATGACCTGTCAAACGTTTTTTGTCTTCAATGACTGTACTTTTAAAAAGTTTTCTATTTTCCCACCATCTTACATCAGCATCTTTAGCGGTTAAAATTGGTGCAGGTTTTCGTTGCCATTCGTGTGCCACAGTTGGGTCTTCTGAAGTAAAAGCCATTCCTGCTGATAAATCTCCAGCTTCATAACCACGAGTATTTCCACCAAAATACGACATCCAGTATTTTCCATCATACTTTTTCAAGGCATAACTCCCAGCCCATTTGGTATCTTGCAAAGCCACGTAACCTGCTTTTTGATTGCTATCCCATTGGGTAGTATCTGTGAAAGACATTATCTTCCCAACATTTTCCCAATGCAATAAATCATTACTTTTTGCCAACCAAGTTTCATAACCTCTTCCTCCGTAAATAATGTAACTCATGTACCATTTTTTGGCTTTTTTAAAGACCGTCGGACAATCCATTTTCTGAGTATTATCTGTTGGCGTTAATACCAAACCATATTTATGAGGTGTTTTTACTGCTTCGTAAATGGCTTTCATTTCACTTTCTGTAACATCAGTATTTGCCTTTTGAGCAAGTATAGATATTGAAAAAAGAGAAATTACAATAAAAGTTATACTACTAATTTTCATAAGATTATTGCTTAATTTTCTACCATAAAATGATAATTCCCTGAACCGATTTCCACGATTGATTTACCTTTTTCAAATTTTAGTGGTTTGATATTTTTATTAGTAATGAGTTCTTTAATACTTGTATTCGCTTTTGAAGGCAAATAAATTTTGGCAGAAGTATTGGCTGGAATACTTACTTTTAATTCAAAAGTATTTGCGTCCTTTTTCCATTCCGATTGTATTTTCCCAAAAGGTGAATCATAATAACCTTTCGCAAAAGTAAGGTCGCCTACTACTTGTGGATTGATTTCAATCTGTTTAAAAGCCTGAGAATTTTCTGGCTGTTTGATGCCTAAAACGCCCGCATAAAACCATTCCATTAAATGTCCCAACATAAAATGATTGTTTGAAACCGTTGGAAGTGCTTGCCAAGATTCCGTCAAAGCCGTAGCACCTTTGGCTAATTGATAACCATAACCCGGCACATCAGAGCGATTGTTCATGTCAAAAATCACATCTGAACGACCAGCATTTTCTAATACTCTTAGCACATAACGATAGCCAATATCTCCAGCCGTTAGGCTATTATTTCTACCTTTTATTTCTTGAATTAAGTTTTCAATGACTGCTTCTTTGTATTCAGGCTCAACCAATTTCATATAAACTGCCATCGCATTGGCGGTCTGACTGCCAGTAGCATATTGTTTGGTTATTGGATTGAAAAAGGTTTTATTGAAAGCATTTTTTACTTCAATTGATAAGGTTTTGTATTGCTTTGCATCTTCTGATTTACCTAAAATATTGGCGATTTTTTCCATAATGGTTAAATCATAATAGAAAATTGCCGTACCTGTAACGCCCATTGGCGTTAATTGCGAAACGCCCGGTGGCTTTGGTCCAAGGTCGTACCAATCGCCCAAACCTTGTGATAGAATATTATTTTTACCTTTTGTAATCAAATAATCTACATAGCGTTTCATCATTGGGTAACTTTCTTCCAGTTCTCTTTTTTCGCCATACCATTCATATAAATACCAAGGCACGATGATTCCGCTACTCCCCCATTCAGGCGAATCTCTAAACATACCACCGCCCCATTCAAATTTTACATATTCTGGGGCGATTTCTGGAATGAGTCCTTCGGCAGTTTGCGAATGCTTCATATCCTGAATACCTTTTTTGAATAAATTTTGAGCTTGATAATTATAGCGAACTGAACTTCCTACCAAATGCAATTCTTCTAACCAACCCAATTTTTCACGATGCGGGCAATCTGTAAACACAGAAACCATATTACTCTTGATACCCCAATCTATCAATTCTTTAGTTTTATTGAACAATTCATTAGAACTGCTAAAATCTCCAGCGGTTTCAGCGGCATTTCGGATGTGCAAACCTTTTAAATCAAGTAAAGCGACTTTATTTTGTGGATTTTCTTCGCCTTGTGGTACAGCACCTTTTACTTCTAAATACCTGAAACCATAATAAGAAAATCTCGGTTGCCAAGTTTCTATGCCATCTCCTTTTAAAATGTATTCAAAATAATAAGGACTTCCAGAAGCTTTTTGATTGGCTGAACCATCTGCATTAAGCAATTCCGCAGGAATAACACGCACGGTGTCGCCCATTGTTCCTTTTACTTTCAACTGAATAATGCCAGAAGCATTTTGTCCTAAATCATAAACCCAATTGCCTGAAGTAAGCTTTTTAATACTTTTTGCAGAAAAATTATCGAAGACTTTTATGGGGTCTTGCATTTGAGCAACAAGCTCAATATCACCGTCAACAATCATGGCTGATTTCCAAGATTGGTCGTTGAAAGTTGGTTTATCCCAACCTTTTTGTTCTAAATTGGCATTGTAATTTTCGCCTCCATAAATGCTTGAAAAAGTGATTGGACTTGGCGACATTTTCCAAGTATTATCACTTAAAATTGTGGCTGTAGAACCATCTGAATACTCTAAAGCCAATCGGCAAATCATTTTTGGAAAACCAAAAGTCACTTTTAATTTTCTATAACGGTCTTTTACAGGCGGAATATAATAAAAGCCGTTTCCCAACATTACTCCAATGGCATTCTTACCTTGTTGAATTTCTTTCGTTAAATCAAAGGTTACATACTGTGCTTGTTTGTCGTACTTTGTCCAACCTGCATCTAAAAAATGGTCACCAACTTTTTTGCCGTTTAAACTCATTTCAAAATGTCCTAAACCAGCAATAAACATCGTCGCTTTTTTTACTGTTTTTGCCACAGTAAAGCTTTTTCTAAAAATAGGTAAAATATTACTTCCTTGTACTTTGTCTTTTTTGCCATCCGTCGGTAAATTGTTGACCAAAGTATCAGCTAATTTTTCATAAGCAATCCAATTCGCACCTTTCCAATCGGCTTTGTTCAATAAGCCCATTTGCCAGAAATATGCTTTACTCCAAGCTGTTGTATGTTGTTGGTTATCCCAGATTTTTACTTTCCAAAAATAGGTTTTGGTGGCTAACAAAGGCTTTCCTTCATACTTTACTTGGATAGAATTATCAGATAAGGTTTTACCAGAATCCCAAACGTTACCTTGGTTTTTAGCCAATGTTTCGGGACTATCAGCTACTAAAATTTGATAAGCAATTTGTAAAACATTTCTTTGTGAAGATTGAATTTGCCAGCTAAGGTTTGGTGTCTTCGTTTGAACACCAAGCGGATTCAAGCGATATTCGCAACGTAAATGACTGATTTGTAAGTCTTGTGCTATTGCTCCAAATGATAACAAACAGCAAAGAATGAATATAATTTTTTTCATATAAAAAGGTATGCTGATGGCTGAGATTAATAAGAATGATTTTCTATTTTATGTTAACTTTTAGGAATAGATTTTACAGCTTACAAAGGTAATAATAGCTAAAAGTACATATTTGTACCATTTTCTCAATGTATTATACAATTTTATCTTTAACAGATAGAGAAATATTGTACAATTTGTGCATAATAAACTTTGTTCTTTTAGCTACTGCATAGCTACAAAAAAAGTCTGATAATTCACAGCTATAAACTGTGCCTTATCAGACTTCCTATTATAAAATCAAATGGTTAATGTTTTCTATCTACAACTAATAACATTTTTACCTAAACATTGCTTGATAAAAATCTAGTCCTTCCTGGGCTAATTCGTCGGCACTGTTTGCCAATGGTCGCCAAATGGACGCAGCTCTGGCTAATTCTTTAGACGGTGCACCAAAAGTTTCTACCACGATAGCTCCTTGATAATCAATTTCTAACAATGCTTCTTTAATTCCTTGCCAATCTAAATGACCTGTTCCGGGTGTTCCACGGTCGCTTTCATTTCCTTGTACATGACAGAGTAAATCTTTACCAATTTTTCGAATGGCATTTGGAATATTTTTCTCTTCAATGTTGGCATGAAAGGTATCCATGACAATTTGAATATTAGGATTTGATACTTCTTTTACCAAAGAAATCACTTGGTCAACCGTATTAATCATATCGGTTTCAAAACGATTCAAAGGCTCTACTCCTACCACAATTCCATAATCTTGGGCAATTTTACCTACTTCTTGTAGCGTTTCAATACACCATGTTCTTTCTTGCTTTTTTTGTTCTTTGGCAACCAAACGAGTTTTGCCAACGGCCGAATAAACTGGTCCGCCAAAAATGGGACTTCCCATAAAATCAGCAATTTTAATACAGTCAATGATGTACTTTTTCCCTTGCTCACGAACCTTAGCATCTGTACTCGAAATATCACGGTCTGCACCAAAAGCTCCACTGATGGTTACTTTTAAGTCGATGTCTCGAACTATTTCTCTAAGTTTTAGCCAATCTATTCTATCGGCATCTTCAACGGCTACTTCAATAATATCATAGCCCATTTTTTTAACTTTATGAACAATGTCGAAAGTTTCGGTTGTGAAGGGTGAAGCCCAAACAAAAGTACTTGCTCCAAATTGCATATTCAATTCATTTTAAATGATAAAAACAGGAGAATAAAGTACTCTCCTGTTAAAAAAAACCTAATATTCAATCCTATTTTAAATTATTATTTTAGCTCAAAATCTGGGATAAACACTCTTTTCCCACCATTCATCGCTGATTCATGCGCACAAATCCCTGCACAAGTATAGTTGGCTGCTACGTCGGCATCAACCGCTGAGTTTCTATTCTCGATGATTGCCGCCACAAATTCCTGTACCAAATGTGGATGAGAACCACCATGACCAGCACCTTGTAAAAAGGAAACGTGATTTGGGTCATCTATTTTTTCTCTTTTGGTAAAATGTGCAATTTCATCAATCAATAATTCGTCGGTATCAGGCACATCAATTCTTACAGCGTTTTCTCCCCCATCAAAAATCACATGTGATTCATCTTGCAATTGCTCCCATTCGAAAGACATTTTATCGCCATAAACATCATAACTTTCACGATATTGACGCACTACATCGAATAAAGAACGAGTAGCTTCTGCCACAACATTCGAATTTTTCAAAGTAAAAGTTGCTGTTTCAACCGCAAATGGCGAACCATAACGTTTGGTTAAATCTTCGCCCAATCTTCCTGAACCGTGACAAACCACAGATTCTGCTTTAGTATTATTGATACGCAATAAAGGTGAAATAGCGTGCGTACCGTTCAACATCGGCGGGAAACCTTTCCAATATTCTCCCCAACCATCCATACTCATATCTTGAATATGAGAACCTCTAACAAACTGAATTCTACCCAATTGACCCGTTTCAGCTAACTTCAAACCATACAAAAACTCACGAGTATAAAGTGCTGTTTCCATCATCATATATACTTTGTTGGCTTTGCGTTTTGCATCAACAATGGCTTTACAATCTTCTACCGTCATCGCCATCGGAATCGTACAAGCCGTGTGTTTATTGGCATTCAACGAAGCGAGTGTCATCTGTGCATGTTCTGGCACGGGCGTTACGATATGAATCGCATCGACGTCATCTCTTTGGGGTACATCTTCAAAATTTTCAAAACATAAGTTTCGGTCTAAATTGAATTTTGTTGCCAATTCATCTATCGTTTTAGGATTTCTTGTACAAATACCAACCGCTTTGATATTGGGATGATTTTGATAAATAGGAATAAATTCTTTCCCAAAACCCATTCCTACAATAACCACCGTAATTTTTTTCTGACTCATGACTAAACTATTTAAGAAATTATGAATAAACGACTATTCTATTATTTAACTATTTGAAAAAGAGCTAACACTCAATATTTATCTTTACTTTTTCGCAACCCATTTCAAGGTATTTCTGAGTAAAGTTTGATAGGGCAAGTAATTATGCGATTCAGCATCATGCCCTAATGTAAAGCCAACAATTTTTGCTTTCGGATGCTTTACCACGAATAAAAGTGGATATACTTTATCCGAACCTGCCACATTTCCTGTTGCCAATACTTCTATTCCCGGTCCATTTGGGTCAATTTGAAAATGATATAGTTCATCTTTCAAGGTAAATTGCATTTGTGTTTTCTTCGTAATTGGATGCTTTGGATTCACAACTTTTACATCAAACGCCCCATAACGGTCGTGGTTACGTGTACCGCCACTCACCAAGTTTTGATTGTATGCCGACCAATCAGCCCAGTTGTACCAAAGTGCGGCATGACATAAAATCAACCCTTTGCCAGCTTCTACAAAATCAAAAATGGCTTTTCTGGTTGCTTCATCAGCAATTGGCTGATTATTGCACAAAATCAATACGTCGATTTCGGGCAATGTTGTCAAGATAGATTTCGGGTCGTTGGTGTAAGTAACTTTTGCTAAACCATCTTTTTCAAGCGTTTCAACATCAGCGGTTTTGTACCATTTGTCAAAATCGTGCGAGGAACCACCACCTACCATTAAAACCCGAATACTTTTACTCTTTTTCTTGGAATTGGGCTGATTTGCCAAGCTTGACGAAAGACTAATTATTGAAAGTAATAACATCAATAAAGTGCCTTTTTTGACTATTCGAGAAAAAAATGAATTGTAAATTTTCATGTTCAATCTATTTTAAAATGATTCTTTAAAAGCTATTTTACGATTCTTAAAATACCGTTCATACCTCGCCAATGCCCCGGGAAAGTACAAACAAAAGTATAGTCCCCTGCTTGGCTTGGTGCGGTGAATTCTAGCGTTACCGTTTCGTCAGTATTAATTAATTTGGTTGCAAATAGTACTTCTGGCATTTTGGGAACATAATTCTTTTCTGCTCCTTTTGGGTCACGAGCTAATAAATCAGCCGCAGCTCCTACTTTATTCAACGTATTCGGTTTGATGATGACAAAATTGTGTTGCATGCCATCTGGATTTTCGATGTTGATAGTAATTTTCTGACCAGCTTTTACTTGAATCAATTTTTGGTCGAATTGCATCAATTCTTTTTCAATTTTCAAATCAATCGTCGAAGCTGTTGAAACTGCTTTTATTTCTGTTTCTTCGGTAGCATTATTTGAATGATGATGCTCATGATTGGCTTCCATTACTTTAGGCTTTTTAAGTTCTAACGTAACATTTTGAAGATTTCCATTTAGATTAAATGCTCCTTGATAAATACTTATTTTGGTTTCATCTTCAAAATCAAACCCTGTTCTCAGAGCGGTTGTTAATGGTTTTTCGAACAAAGTCACGCCTTTAGTATTTGCCACAACTTTGCCATCAATTTTAATCGTCGCACCTTTGTTGGCAGAAATTTCAGCGATTAACTCAAATTTTTCGGGTAAAGCTTCTGTACTTTCCGTTTGAACAGATTTACCATCTTTATTGAAAACTAGCTTAACTTTTCCGTCTTGAATAAATAAAGCGTAGCCATTGTTTTTATCGCCTTGTGCCAAAACTACTCCTTCTAAAATTTTATTATTGGGTTTAGCAATATTGGCTTTGATGATGATTTCTTTGCCCGTTACGTTTGGTGAGTATTGCATCACATTTCTTCTTCCCAAAGTATATACTTCTTTGTTGATGGCTTCAACGATACTTTTTGTAAAAGCAGATTCTTGGATCTCTGAGCCACTGTTTTTGTTAAATGCTTTGATAAATCCATCTTCATGCGTAATGGCAGCAGCAAATAATGCTTTTGAAAGCCATTCGTCTTTCGCATTTTTCTCATCTTTCGAAGCACTATAAAGTACTTCTCCTAAGCTTTCAGAAGCAGGAGCTTCTGCCATAGCCAACAAAACTGATTTACGAACATTCAGATTTTTGTCAAACAAAGCACCACTTTTCAGCATATTCTCGAATACTTGCTGATTTTTTGGCAATACTTCAATGGCAGCTTTACGAACACCTGCTGCTGGATGCGACATCGCTTTGAAAACTACTTGTAATGCTTCTGGATTTGAGCCATCCAAAAGATTTAATCCGTGGAGTGTCCAAAGTGCATGAACAGCTGGACTATTTAAGCCAATTTCATCTACGTTCGTTTTATTGATGATAGCGTATAATGCTGGAGCAACCGAAGTATTGTTACTTTCAACCAATAAACGTTGAGCAGTCATTCTCCAAAACATATTATCGTTTTCTAAAGCTGTCAATAAGCCTGGAATATCCTCTTTCGATAATTTCAGATTTACCTCTTTTTTAGCATTTTTATACACTACTCGGTAGATTCTCCCATGATTGGTATCTCTTAAAGGACTTGAAAAAGCATTTCCTTTTCCGTGTGGTTGGTTGGTATTTGGCGGTAAAATTGTTCCAGAAGGTGCTTGTGCTGGCACAAAAACATTGTGCTGAATGATAAAATTATACCAATCGGCTACCCAAACCGCTCCGTCTGGACCAACTTCAGCATGTACCGGTCCAAACCATTCATCCGAACTTGCCATTAAATTCCAGCCATCTTTTTCTTTAAAACCCGCACCATCTGGCTCAATAATGGCATTATGAATTAATCTCACCGTTGGTTCTGTCACCAAAGCAATTCTGTTCCAATACTCTTTCGGGAAGTTTCTTGCCGTGTATAAATGATGTCCTGCGGCAGCCGTGAAACCTCCAACCACATCTACTTGGCGTAAATTTGGCGTCATTACGTGAACGTCATAATGTCCATCAATTTTTTGTACTGGCTGAATACCGCCTTGAAAAGTACGCTGTGTAAGCTTGGTTGGCATTGAATAATAGGCACTGTGCGTATTATTGGCAGTTGAAATAAAGACGTTATTATCTTCCGAAAAACCTAAACCCCAAGTATTATTGCTGGTTGAAGACAAGTATTCAAGATTTTTACCATTCGGACTGAAACGATATACTCCTTGTCCGAAGCTTTGTTTTTTTCCATCCACAAGGGCATTGAAACCCGAAAAGCCCAAAACTCCCCAAATTTTATTGTCAAAACCATATTGTAAATTTGATGGGCCTGCGTGCGTATCATTTTTTCCCCAGCCCGACATGATGATTTCTCGCACATCGGCTTTATCGTCGCCATTGGTATCTTTCAAGAACACAAAATGCGGTGCCATCGAAACAATTACGCCACCATTCGCAAAAACCATACTGGTCGGAATATTCAAATCGTCAGCAAAAACGGTAAATTTATCTGCTTTACCATCGCCGTCGGTATCTTCACAAATCTTGATTCTGTCATTGGCTACTCCGTCAGTTTCTTTAAAAGTATTCGGATAATCTACAGATTCAACAATCCATAACCGCCCTTTTTCGTCCCAAGCCATTGCGATTGGGTTAATAATATCAGGTTCAGAGGCAAAAAGTTTTACGTCAAAATCAACCGCTACTTGTGTTAATTTTTGTGATTGTTCAGGCGATAAAGCTTCTTGAATTTTTGGCACATTATGACGAACCGCATAATTTGTAATTGAATCTGAATTATAAATATCAACATCAGGAATGTTCAATTGAGTAATGCGTTTTTTCACATCATCACCCATTGCCCAAAGTACGCCGTTTCTTAGCAAATTCAAGAATCCTCGGTTCGTCCAAGTGCTATCGTTGTGACCATAAGCTGTATAAAAAACACGTCCTTTGCCTTGGTTTCTTACCCAAGTATAAGCTTCGTGAATGCCATTTTCCACTCTTTCTGTCAGGATTTTTCTGTCAGGATTCGTATTTTTATGTACGTATGTTTCATCCCAAGTACTGAAATCTGTAATACCTTTCATGATTGGATGAGAAGCATTTACAATTGTAGTAGCAAACGTTCCTACTTCATGCGATTTGAATTGTCCGCCAATGGTTTTAATATACCATTCTGAATTTTTAAAACAGCCTGCCGCAGAGTGCAAAGGAATTAGCCCTTTTCCACCTTCTACAAAATTCTTCAAGGCTAATTCTTGCGACGATGAAAGCGAATCGTGATTTGCATAAATAATCAAAGCATCATATTTACTGAGATTCTCGGCATTCAAATCGCTAACGGTGGTGGTATAGGTTAAGTTTATTCCACTTTTAAACAACTTAATGGCAAGCCAAGGAGCATACTTTCCTGAATCGTGATGCTTACTGTTATGTCCTAAAAATAATACTTCTGCTCTTCTCGCTCCTTTTTGCTGTGCAATTTCATTGCTTGCGGATTTTCCAGACAAGTTTTTATTATTGGTACAGGTTTGGAAAAATAGTCCAACCAATACCAGTAAAATACATTTTCTCATATTTACTGAATGTTAAAATTAAATCTTCGGATAGGTTTAAAATCAGTGAAGAATTATTCCTCATCAATCAACAAAACTGGCTTATAACCACCTTTGAATTTGAAGTAAAATATTAAGGCGATATAGCAAAGCAACATCAAGATTGGAAAGAGTGAGACGGTCTTTAAAGCATCTTTTTTTGCGTTTTCTTGAGTTTGTACAATCGTTTGTACTATTCTTGGATTTGCTTGATTGAACTTATCAATATCAAGTACTTTATAAGTACCAAACAAACCTGTTTTTTCTTTATTCACGTAACTTGAATGTATTTCTGTATGATGTAGATAAAGATTTTTATCAAATTCTTTATCTTGAACAAAACCAAGAATTACTGCTCCGATTACCCCTACTCCTACTTGCCCAACAGCTCCTGTAAAATTCAAAGCTAAAGCTCCGCCTTTGGGAAATTGTTCAGAAACCACACCAAGCATTGTTCCCCAAAAAAAGGTTTTACCAAGTGCATAAATGGTGGCTGCAATAATGATGACAAAACCTGTAGAAAATGAGAGAAACTGCAAACCAATTGAGGCTGTTAATGCACTAACTGCCAACAAACCCAAAGGTGAAAATTTGTGTACGATTGGTCCAGAATAAAACCTTAAAATCGCCATGATTAATGAAGTGTAAATCAAAACCCAACCGCCTTGTAACCCTACTTTTTTCATCTCGGGCGTCATTAAATCCGTAATCCAGCTATCTGTGCCTAGTTCGGTAGTAGCCAGTGGAATCATAATTAAGAGTAATAAAATAAAGAGTGGTCTCCCAAGTGAACGGACAAAATATCCAAAAATACTGGTTAAAATAGCAATAGTGATTAGGTTTGTCGTTATTGACCAGTTAAAAAGACTACCCAATTGGAAAACACATAAAGAAACGATGATTAAAGCGCCTAGAATTCCGACTTCCTCTAGCATTTCTAAATAGCTAACGCCAGCCTTTACACGTTCGTTAACAGGAAATTCTTGATTAAAAATCAACCACGCATAAATCAGCGTCGGCAACATGATAAAAGCAATGATAATATTCCAATTGAACTCGAAATGTAACATTCCAATACCAAGCAAACCTGCCAGAACCATTCCTGTTGGCCAGCCAGCGTGTAAAATATTCAACCATTTTGTCTTCTCTTTTGGGAACATACTTGCTACTACAGGATTTACCACCGCTTCGGCGGCACCGTTTCCCAATGCAAACAAGAGTGTGCCAATGTAAAGCATCCAGTAACCATCTGCAAAAATGGTGATGACTACTGAAAGCGAATGACAGATAAAGGCAAAAATCATTGATTTTTTATAGCCGACTTGGTCGATTATAAGACTAAAGAAAACAATGCTAATTCCGAAAGGCCAAAAGCTTACGCCAAAAATTTCGCCTTGTTGGGTTTTACTTAGTCCAAATTGTGTTCCCCATTGTGCCATTAAAAAAGCACGAAAAACAAAACCAAACGCCGAGGCAACTAATACCATAAAACAACCCCAAAATAAACGTTGATGGGCAGTATCAGCTTGAGAATTGTTTTCTAGTTTGTTAAGTGAATTCATAGTTATACTCAGAATAAAATATTATTCTTGATTAAAGAAAAGACAAGCGTCTAATAACCCCTTCTCAAGAACTGAGAAGGGGAATTTTCATAAATTGGATAATAAATCAAAAAAGACTACTTGTACTGAATTTTCTGAACTGGCGAGAAAATCATGTCTTCGACACCGCTAATTTTTACGCCAATTCTAGCAAATACATAATTTTGGGCAGGTGAAATCGTAGGAATATCAACAGTAAGATTTACATTACTCAAATCGGTAATAGCACTTCCAGCAATGTTAGTTGTGGCAATATTATTCGCACCAGAAACAAATTGCGTTTTGTTAATGTATAATGATACTCTTTCGATGTTTTTAGCATTGGCATCCGTAATGATTTTATCGATTTTACAAGAAGCCGCTACTTTATTTTCACCTTTAGAAAAACTTGCATTTCTTAGCATATAATAAGGCATTACTTCAATATCCATTGTTTGGCTACCTTTCAAATCAATGTAAAGTGTATCTTTTACGGTTGTATTGATAACATTAGTCATAAATGGCCCTTCGCCTTTAGGAAATAACATTTTGTATTTTCCTGTAAAAAGTACTGCTGAATAGTTTCCTTCTTGCGTAATAGCTACATCAATTGGAGCGAGTTTCCCCCAACCCGGCTCCCATAATTGGAAACGCACTTGATTGGCTTCAACATTAATCGGTTCGCCTTTATAAACAATCCGACCTTTAAAATCGCTGTTTGGCGCCACGTAGTTGTCCATCGAACAAGATGCCATAAAAACACCTAGAGCGGCGATAAATAAAGAATAAATTGACAATCTCATGATATATATCGTTTAGATGTTATCGTATCTATTGATTTGGATTTCTAATAATTTTCGGATTGTTATTGATAATATCGTCTCCGATTCTTGAGTAATAATTCCCAAACTGGAATCTATCAGCACCTGTTACACGGCTTAGTTTTACGATTTTAAAAATCCACTTTCCATCATTTTCTGAACTTGGGTCGTAAATTTTATAAGGCCATAAAGCATAAGGTTGTGTACTTCTCTTGGTTGCCTTCTCAATATCTTGTACTAAATCTGTAGGAGTAATTGTTCCGCCATCAAGTACTAAGTGAGCAATCCTCCAACGTTTCATGTCGTAGAAGTAATGTCCTTCAAAAGCTAATTCAGCTCTTCTTTCATGAGCGATTCTATCAAAAGTAATTTCGCTACTTGTCAAAGGTTTTACTAAGCCTGCTCTAGCACGCACTTGGTTCATATAAGTTGCTGCTACGGCTGGTTGACCTAGTTCAAAAGCAGCTTCTGCGGCATTCAACAATACTTCAGAGAAACGGTAACGAATAAACCAAACTTCACTTTGAACACCACGCTGACCAGAACCTGTAACTGGATCCAAGTATTTACGTAAATAAAAACCCGATTGAGCTGTAAACTCAAAACCATCAATTGGACCATCAAAACCTACTACTTGTTCACGAGTTGTTTTACCCGGTAAAGTTTTTTGCGCACCACGGTCATCACCACTGATAATACTTCCATTCGCTAACTGAAAACCTGCCCAAATATCAACCGTTCTGCCTTTAAATCTTGTTCCTGGCAACATGACTGTTCCAGCTAAACGTGCATCACGGTTGGCAAAAATATCAGTGATATTTGTATAATAATTGTAAGCACCAGACGAAGTATTTGTTTCAAGCGGAGCAAAAGTATTATCTAATTTTTCGAAAGATTGTACTAAATTCAATGATGGATTAATTCTTCCGCCTTCTTCTTCCTCAGCTCCATATCTTGGCTGATTCGCTATCGTAAAACCATGTACTTTCCCGCTTTGTAATTTAAAATCTTCTACAAAAATCGCTTCTGGATTATTGGCTTTATCATAAAAAATACTAGAGAAGTTTTCTGACAAATCAGGTTTTTTATTGTATAAAGCATAAGCACCTGCCTTACCTTCAATGATTTCCTTTGCTGCACTTAAAGCTTTTGTGTAGTATCCTGTCGCTAAATTTGCTGGAATTCCTACTTCACCACCTTGTAAAATTACTGAAGGTGTTGTACTTCCATATTTAGCAATAGAACCTGCATAAAGTGCCGCACGGCTTTGCATTGCTAATACTGCACCAAGTGTTGCTCTTGATTTTTCAGCTGCATCGACAGGCAATTTTGCTTTAATTTCATCAACCTCTTTAATGATAAAATCGTACACTTCTGATTCCTTTGCTCTTGGATTACGCAAATAACTTGGGTCTCCACTGAAATCGTACGTTAATGGTTCGGTAATCAATGGAACACCACCCATGCGTTTTACTAATTCGAAATAATATGCTGCACGCAAGAATCGAGCTTCTGCCAAAAATCTATCTTTGGTAGCTACGTCTAGCTTATCAGCAGCAGTACATTTTTGAATGAATAAATTGATGTCACGAATATAGCCATAATCCCAAATTCCCCATGCACCATAATCATAACCATTATTTTGGAAATTACCATATTGACCCGCTTCCGACCAGAAAGCTTCATTAAAATCAGCCGTTGAAGTCCAACTTTTTACTGTTGAATAATCGTTATAACGATTGTACAAATCACCTAATACTGATAATATTTGTTCTGGATTACTCCAAATCACTTCATTTGTAAGAATATTGGTAGGTTGTCTATCCAAAAATTCATCGTCATTACATCCCCAGCTTATCGCTAGTAAGACCAATAGTTTTATCAATAAAATCTTTTTCATTGCCTATTATTTTTATATTTTAAAGAGAAAGATTGATTCCAATATTCACAAACTTATTTTGTGGGTATTGCAAGCCGTTGTCGTCGGCAATTTCTGGATCTACTCCGTACTCTTTTAGATTATCCACTGAAAACAAGTTATAACCATTCACATATACTCTTGCCTTTTGAATTTTCAGTTTATCAAGTAATGTTTTAGGCAAAGAGTAAGAAACTTCTAATGTTCTTGCCCTCAAGTATTTCACATTTTGCAACCAGAAAGTAGAGTTCTTGTTGTAATTACTATGACCACCATCGTTATAACGGAAAGCTGGGAATCTACCCGGAATCCACTCGCTGTTTACATCAAATACATCAGCTCTGTGCCATCTGTCTGTTAACAATTTGTTCAAAGCACCATCGTTTTGATAAGCCCACCGTTGTTCCCAGTTTTGGTTCCAAGAGTACATTCCGCCACCAGAGAAATCTGCACTGAAAGTAAAGCCTTTCCAACCTAGCATAAAGTTCAAACCAAAGTTTACATTTGGCTGACCAGTCGTTGTGTAGCCGATTGGGCGTTGGTCATATCCATCAATTCTACCGTCGCCATTTATATCTTTATAAATCAAATCTCCTGGATTTAGCGTTCTGTTACCTTGTCCGTCAATATTTACAGGATATTCATTGATTTGATCTCTTGATTGAAATTGTCCAATTGTTTCATAACCCCAGAAAATATTACTGTAACGACCTTCAGCAGAGTTTCTGTAATAATCCCACGAGTTGTTGAAAATTGGTTTGTAAGAAGAAATAAATTTACTTCTAGCATAAGACATATTTCCACCAATCGAATACGTGAAGTCTCCAGATTTGCCATTGTAACTTAAAGAGAATTCACCTCCGAACTGTGCATCGCTGTTAACGTTTTCGTCAGGTAAGCTATAACCTAATTCACTTGGTACCAATAAATCGTATTTACGACCTCTCAAACCCGTTCTCAAACGGTAGAAGTAATCTACACTACCCGTTAATTTCGTTCCTAAGAGCGAGAAATCAGCTCCAACATCGGTAATCTTACTTTTGAACCAAGAAATATTCGTAATTACTTGTCCTTTATCTCTTGAAGTAACAACTGGGGTTCCACTTAAAATTACGTTTCCTACATTGTAATTATAGCCAGAAAGATAGTCATACGCTCCAATACCAACGTTATCATCACCCAAGATACCGTAAGAAGCTCTGAATTTTAAATCATCCAAGATTGAACCACCACCCAAAAGATTCTTTGCAAAGTTTTCTTCAGTGATTCTCCAACCAATAGATGCTGAAGGGAAAACACCTGAACGTCTATCTGGAGCAAACTTCCAAGAAGCATCTCTACGAGCAGAAACTTCAAAGTAATATTTGTTCGAATAATTGTAATTGAATCTACCGATATAACCTATACGTGCTTCTTGGTCGTCCGCATCGTTATAAGTATCAACCGTTGGGAAATAAATCAAAGGCAATACGTTTGTTTTAGGTACAGAGTGTACCCATTGGTCTTGAACACGCTGTTCTTGTCTTTCCGCTACGAATACTCCACCTACAGTATGTTTGCCAAAAGTATTATTGTAATTCAATTGTCCTTGATAAATATTACGCATTACTTTTCTTGTACCACGTTCACGCCAAGGATTTGTACTACCACCAGTAACAGTATAAGTATCGTTCGCTGGATTGTAAGTATAAGCTTGATAAGTGTATTCGTGTCCATTCATTACTCTATCAGCAATATAATACGAATACATTCCTTTCAACATCAATCCTTTAATTCCCGGAACTTGGTACTCTGCATTAAAGTTTGTTTGTAATACTCTCCAATCTTCACGCCAATAACCACCTAGTTTTTTGTTGTTATAAGCCCAGTTTGTTTCGTTGTGCTTAATGTCGTTCAAATACAATGGGTTATCGTTGGCATAAGGACTTTCGAACGGACGGTTTCTTAAAATTGCAAAACGTGGAAGCCAGTAATCATCACCTCCTGGAACGCCAGGCTGATCTCTTGTTTCGATTCTACCATTAATTTGAACGCCCACTTTTAAATTATTAGAAATCTTCGCATCAACATTACTTTGAATGTTACTTCTTGCAAAAGTAAATTCACGACCTAATACTGAATTTTGACTCAAACGAGTAGCAGAAATATAATAACTAATTTTATCTGAACCACCAGAAGTATTAATGTTGATTGAACTTAGTGGAGAATTTCCTTTGATGATAAAGTCTTTCCAGTTAAATGACTGATAACCAGGCTCTGTTCCAGCTTTATACTTATCTAATTCAGCTTGAGTAATGGCTGTTCTTCCGAATTGGTTAATCTCAGCATCAGCCTTTCCTAATTGCCATTCGTAAGAATTATTCACAACGTCTGGGAATCTCGACCAATTTTGCCAGCCAGTATAAGCGTCGATATTTACTGTGTTTTTACTTCCTGCTTTTCCTCTTTTGGTAGTAACAACCACTACTCCGTTGGCTGCACGTACCCCATAAATAGCCGCAGAAGCGTCTTTAAGTACAGAAATACTCTCGATATCGTTTGGTGCTAAGTTATTGAACTGACCAGCATCTTGCTGAATACCATCAATAACGAAAAGCGGGCTTCCCATATTACGAATTTGAATATTCGCACTTGCTCCTGGACGACCATCAGCCATTCTGAAAGAAACTCCTGGAATTTTACCTGCTAAACCAGAACTAACTGTTGAACCACCGTGTACTCTCTCTAAATCTTTGCTTGTAACAATGGCAATTGCACCAGTTAAAGATTCTTTCTTTTGTGTACTATAGCCAACAACAACTACTTCGTCGAGTCCTTGATTATCAGGTGTCAATTTAACATCTACAATCGAACGCCCATTTACCGAAATCTCTTGTGATACATAGCCAACAGATGAAAAAATAAGAACTGCATTGCCATTTGGCAAAGAAAAACCATACTCACCATTATTATTGGTGGTAGTTCCCTTGTTTGTTGAGCCTTTTACCAAAATATTAACCCCTGGCAAACCAACATTATTTTCGTCGGTAACCTTACCTTTTATTGAAAATTCTAGGCTTTGAGGCGCTATTTTGGTTGACTCTTCCTTTAAGAGTATTTGTGTGGTTTTAGCAGCTTGGGCACTCAGAATAATCTGGCTTCCAGCTACGTCGTATTGTAAATTTAAGGGCTTTAATAGCCTTTCTAACACTTCTCCTAAAGTAACATTAGGAAGGTTTAAAGATACAGTGCGACTTGATTGAATAATTTGCGGACTATAAGAAAACCTGACGCCTGCCACGGTTTCTATATCCTTCAAGACAGCCTTTATCTTTTTGTCGGATACTTGTAAAGTCACTTTGCGATTTAATAATTCCTGAGCAGATAATTCTCTTGCCCAAGATACGCTAATGAAGAAACAAGCAATAAAGAGTTGCACCAACGAAATTTTCATACATTGGAATAGTAAAATTCTTAATTGTTTCATACTTTTGATTGTTTTGATCGTAATGACTAAATTTTCGAGCAAAAGAAGTCCCTGCCAGCCTAAATCATTTTAAGCTGTTTCTTGGATTTACAAGCCAATGATGGTACGAACATCGTTGGCTTTTTTCTTTTTTAAATTAATCAGAAGTGATAAGTAATTATGTTTTCATTTGTTAAACAGAGGGAGTTAAAAGGTACAATTATTTATTTAAGTTAATTTGATTGACACATTTTTGAATTAATAATTATCTGAGCATCAATTATTTCATAAGTTGCTCCGATAGATTTGCAAATAATATTGAGTTTATCTTGCAACGATTCTTCTTCCATAGAAGAGGTTAATTGGCATGATTGCATCATTTCTCGATTAAAAATGATTTCTACTCCATAAGCTTTCGAAATTTCATCCAATACTGCCACAACGGGTGCTTCATCATAAATAAAAGTCGGTTTAGAAATGTGTTGGGCAATTAATAATATAGGTTGTTCAACAATGGCTTTCTTAAAGAATTCTTTTTCTCTTGAAAAAGTAACTTGTTGGTTTGGTTTCAATAAAACGCCTAGCTTTTCAATATTAGAGACGGTCACTTTATCAAACTTCGGATTTTTATATACGCTTACTTTTCCACTTAATACTTTAACAATCACGTCTTTATCGTTATCAAATGAAAAAACTTCAAATTTTGTACCTAATACTTTAGTAACCAATTCATTAGCATATACATAAAATGGTTTGGAAGGTATTTTAACTACATCAAAAATTGCCTTTCCTGATAAGTAAACCGTTCTATTTTCTTTTCCAAAACTATTGACGTAACTAATTTTACTATTTGGCGAAAGATAAATTAATGAACCATCAGGAAGTTTTAGAGTATCTACAGTCGTTTTATCATTTATCTTTTCGGTAAGCTTCTCTTCTGCAAATACTGCCATTTGTTTTTCATAAACCGATTCCGACTGAACACTTTTATTAAAATAAAGTACTTTTAAGCCTAAAAAAAGGATAAAACATGCAGCCATTACTTGAAACCACGACTGTCGCCAAATTGGTATTGGCTTTACTTCTTTTTCATCACTTTCTGCATTGGTAATTAAAATTCTTTGTAATAAACTTTCCTCGGCTTCTTTTGATAAATAGGTACGAACATATTCACTAAGACCAAGCTGAACGGCTTCAATCAATTTCTGAGCCGCTAACCACTCTTCTTTCTTTTCTGGATGATTACTCAACCAGCTTTCCCAAAAAGCTTTTGAAGAATCAGTTGGTGATAAATAATGATTTAGAAAAGCATCATCTGTCACAAAGTCAGAAGAACTAAATTGTTCGTAGTGTATATTCACGGATTATGATATTTTAACAGTAGATGACATAAAGCTATTTTTCATACTCACTAAAATCAAATTATTCTTGAAAAAAGACAAAAAATAAAATTGATAGCCAAGTTCTTAATTTTTCAACGGCTCTGAAAACGATATTTTGTGCCGACTGTTTATTGACCAACATGATTTCAGCAATTTGTTCATAGTTCATATTTTCGGCAAATCTCAAACGTAAAGCTTCTTGTTGTCGATGCGAAAGCTGACTTACTAATTTGGTAATCATTTCTTGCCTATTAGTTGCTTCTTCTTTCTGTGTAAAAATTTCTTCTGCTGAAGGTTCTACTAAAAAGTCTTCAAATTCTTCGTTAAATGTTTGATGCGAGCGTTCTTTTCTACTTAATAAATGTAAAATTCTATTTTTTAACGCTTTTAATAAGTAATATCGAACGTTATCCGGCACAATCAATCTATTTCTTTTAATCCAAATTTCAGTAAAAACATCATGAATACAATCGAATACAAAAGCCTCCGAAGCAGCAACAAGGCTCATGCCATATCGATACATTGCTTTTACATGTAATCGGTACAGTTCAGTATAAGCCTCTTCATCTCCTAATAGAAAAGCTTCCCACATTTCCTGTTCTTTATTTGATTCTTCCGTGATTTGATTCATCTTAAGTTTAATATCAAGTTAAATGCTGGTTTTATCTTTTATTTTTAAAAGAATCAAGGCTTGAGTGCCAAAAGTATTTACTCAAGCAAATCGAATTATACTTTAGTGGTAATAAATTTGAACTTTACTAAGATAATGCGTTCGTAAAGATAGTTTGAAAAGGTATGATAGGAAAGCCAATTTTCTTGGATTAGTCTTAAAAAACCTTGAAAACATCTATTTTGAGACATATTGAATAAAGTTTGAAACATTTCATCAAATGCTCCTTTCAATTTTCCAACGCTATTAAAGTCTTATTACTCCATTATTTTCTATTTACTTTTTTAAATTTTAGCCATTTTCCTAAAAACGACTTTTGTGGGGTGAAATATCAAAGGTTAATTTTTTGAATAAAAACGACTTTTATGGGGTCTATTCCTTTTGATTAAAAGTAACACTTACTCTATATTTCTAAAAACGACCTTTATGGGGTGACGTACCTTAAACGATTTAAGCATAGCACCTTGTTTAATATTCTCGATCTTGAAAACCGAAAAACGACTTTTATGGGGTACTAATATATTCCTCTATTTTCATTTAATGTCCAGTAAAAATGTTGAACGACAAAATGTAAAAACGACTTTTATGGGGCTTGCAATTTATTTGTAAGTATAAATTTTACAATGATTTAATAGTAAAGAATATTGACTTTTTTGAAAATGATACAATTCTACAAGAAAGTGATAGAGAACGAAATATACTTTTCTAAAAACGACTTTTATGGGCTTAAAAATCAGGACGTATAGCATGTACAATAACGACTTTTATGGGCTTGCCGATTATTTTACTTTTAGAAATGTGAGTTGAACCAATATAATTATGAAATAGAAAAACAAAAATGTAAAAACGACTTTTATGGGCTAAATACTTTTCTTTTTATAGAAATTGATAGTAGTTTTTTTAGTAAAGATTTCTTAAATCGTTTCAAATAAATAATATTCACTCAACAAATGTTATTCTTTGTTGTATTTCTTATTATTTATATCTTTTGTCTTTCAGGCTTCATAAGTTATTGTAATAAAGCATTTTAACTATGCTTATAACGACCTTTATGGGGTATATCGACGACTTTTATGGGGTTTAACAACGACCTTTATGGGGTTTAATAACGACTCCTATGGGGTGCATCAACGACCTTTATGGGGTCTATCACGACTTTTATGGGCTGATTAAAACGACTCCTATGGGGTTGAACAAACGACTATGTTTTATTTGTCGTCGTTTTATTTTGTTTTTAGCAATTAAAGTATTTTTTTTGTAAAACGACTTTAAAAAAGTATCAGTCGTACATGCTATTTTTCATCTCAAACTGTTGGCAAGCGAATGAGTAACGAGAAAAACGATAAAAGAGACAAAGCAATCAACGCAATTTCGAAAGATCCTTATAGAATTATCAAAGGTAACCCGATTATCAATGCGAAATTTGATATTTCGGCGATTCAAATGAAAATCTTCTTGCACATGATTGCCAGTATCGACCAAGCAAAAGATTCCATCCCTATCATCAAAATTACCGTAAAAGATTTTCAGCGACTTACAGGCATCAATAGCAATAATATTTACGCACACGTAGAAAAAGAAGCAATGAAGATGAGAGAAAAACGTATTTTTTTCTCGAACAATAAAATCACCTTTGATGCCAACCTTATCAGTGCGTTCGTCTATTACAAAGATGAAGGATATTTCACCTTAGAAATTCCGCAGGCACTCCACCCCTTTCTGTTACAGATTAAAGAAAATTTTACTGTATTAGATATTCGAAATATTTTGAGGCTTGACAGCGTTTATGCCATGCGTTTTTATGAATTCTGTAAAGAGTATGAACGTTTCGGAAAATTCAGGTTTGATGTTGATGAATTGAAAGCTACTTTAGGATTGTCGGCTAGGTATAAAAATTATTTCGATTTTAAGAAAAAAGTAATTGAACAGGCAAAGAAAGAACTTTCGCTCAATGCAGAAATCTATTTTGAATATCAAGAAATCAAAAATGGTAAAAAAGTAGAAAGCATAGAATTTCTCATCAAGAAAAATGTAATTATTAATGACGACGTTCAAACGATTTCGATTATTAAAAATACAGATTTTGAAGAAAGTTCAGAAAATACAACAGATTTAACATCAAATGTCAATCAAATTTTTTCAATGGTGAAAGATTATGAAATTACCTTGAAAACAGTTGAAAATTGGTTGAAAGAAATTCCAGAAGAACAAATAATGCTTGGAATAAATTATGTATTGAATGAAGTAAAAACAGGAAAGAAAATCACAAACGTTGGTGGTTATTTGAATCAGATGGTTAGGAATCCGATTTTGTTTGAAAAGAGTACACTAATAAAAAGCGAGACATTAAAGAAAAAACAGCAGAATAAAGATGAACAGAAAAAGAAAGATGATGCTAAAAAGCTAGAAGCGAAAAGAGAAGAATTGAAAGTAGCGTTTTCAAACGCAAAAAGAGAAGTAGCTTTGAAGATTTTATTATCAAACCCAGAATTGTATTTATTGGTATTGAATAAATTGCAAGGAAGTTTATTGGGTCAAATGAATTACAATAGTTATATGAATTACTGCAAAAAAAGCGTTTCTAACGAATCGTTTATTCAATACTTCACCGATGATGCTTCTTTTTTTGCAGGAGTAATGAATGCGATGACATCAGAATTTCCAGATATTATGGCTGTAAAAACGCAATTTGAAAAAACAGCCAATCGTTTAGGAATACAATTAATCTAATCTTAATTTATTCTCAACAAAAAAACCAAAGTGACAGCCTGTCACTTTGGTTTTTTTGTTTTGGTTTTTGTTGGACAAAACCAAAGTGACAACGTGTCACTTTGCTATAATATTTCTAACAATTGATGAATTCTACTAAGTATTAATTCACAATCGTATTTGCTTAAATTTCCTTTGGCAATTTCTCTAATCTCACTTTGTAATTTAATTACTTGATTACCTTGCGGGTTTTCAGAAGTAGTAGGATAAACTTGACTGTTTTTTGATAGTTCGTTGGTGATTTGTTCAATACTTTCTAATGGTTCAGATGTTTCTAATTTAGAAATAGCATTGATTGTTGCTTTCGGTAGTTTTTGCTTTCCAGTCAGGATTTCTTGTTTTAAACTAGTCGATAATTTATTCAAACCAGATGCAAATTCTCCGTCTCTTTTAATTGTTCGGCTACTTACTCCATATTCAGTTCCTAAAGCAATAGATACATCTTGCTGACCTTCTGTTGAGAATTTATCACCACCACGCATTGATTTTTGTTGGAGATATCGTAAGCCTCTTAAATAAGAAGCTTGTTCAGGAGATAAGTTTCTACGCCCCAATTGAAAATCAATCATGTAGTCTTTTACCTCATCCAAAGAGGTAAATTTCAACAAATTAATACGATAGTCTAAACGATTTTTTTTACAAATATCATAACGATTGTGTCCGTCGATTAACACATATACAGGCGTATTACTATCGTCAATTTGAGCAATTGAAGCGGTAGTTTCCCAAATAGAGAGAGGGTCTTTTACGCCATGTTTTAGAATATTGAGTTCTAATTGATGTAATTCATCGGCTGTAAGCGGTGGGATTAACGCTCGGAGTTGGTCAAGTATTACAATTTGACTTTTTATATTTTCTTCAGACGATAAAAGAGAGGGGCGAAGCTCGCTAGTTTTCTCTTTCATGATATTCATAAAATCTTTCTTTGCCATATTAAAGAACCATTATTTCAGTTGCTAAATTGTGATATTGTTGCCATGAAGAAGATTTTGGGGCATAAGTAAACAAATCTTCTTTCGCTACTTGCGACTGCTTAATCACTGTTGAGCCTTCAATAACAGTATTATAAATATTAAAACTCTTGAATTTTTCTTCGATGTGCGTCATCATACTTTTGTGTACACTTTGATTTTTATGAACCATCGTAAACACAATTCCTTTTACTGTTAAAGTTGGATTAATGTAAGCACGCACTTCTGCAATTCTATTAAACAGACTTTCTACACCATGATAAGCACTCGCTTCTGGCTGAATCGGCACTACACAGTAATTAGAAGCCACCAATGAACAAGTAGTACAAATACCTAAACTTGGTGGGCAGTCAATTAAAATATAATCAAACATTCCTTTTACTTCATCAAGCTTCAAAGAAAGTCTTCTGTCAGCACCAATTGCATTTGCCAATTCAGATTCTTTGTAAGCCATTCTGATGTCAGAAGGAGCCAAGAACATACTATCTGTTAAGGGAATAATGGGTAATTCTGTATTGCTCAATAAAGCATCAATCACCTGATTTTGGGGTTCATGCACGCCAAAACATTGTGATAAATTTCCCTGAGAATCCATATCCACCATCAATACTTTATTTCCCAATAAGCTTAATGCTTTGCCAACATTGATAGTTGTGGTCGTTTTTCCGACGCCGCCTTTATGGTTTACGATTGAAATAACGACCGCTTTATCAAACATTGTTTCAGAATAACCGTATTGTCTAAGGGCTTCGTCGATGGCAGGTAAATGTTTGGTTGGAATATCTTTTTGTTCAGCTAATGCTTTATGTAAAGTTTTGGAAGGAATCCCAGCTTCTTTTTCAATTTGAGTTAAGTTAAGAGCCTGCTTTGAGCGTAAAAACTTAACAACCTTTTCTTGTGTAATCATTTTTTAGGAGGGATAAAAAATTATCTTTTGTAAATGTAAAAATAACTTTTTTTATCCAAAAGCATTTTGATGAAAACTTGCTCGAAAAAGCCAAAAGAATTTTCAGAAAAAGAAAAACCAGAGGGTAGGAGGGAAGCAAATTGAGACAAAAGGGATAATAATGATTTCTTTTTGCTTTGTAGAAAGAAAATATTGGTCAGAAATCTTAATATTTTTTTTTGAAGAAATCTCAAGCCACTGTTTTGAGACTTACCTGTATATAAGTGTTTGATAATTAGCAGTTTAAAAAAAGCTTTATTGATTTTTTAAACTGCTAGATGAAATGAAAAATTGCTTATTGAGTCAAATATTTTCTTTTATATTCTAAAGGAGTGATGCCCGTTACTTTTTTGAAGTGTCGATAAAAATTTGAAACATTGTTGAATCCACAATCGAAACAGATTACTTCTGTAGGCAGTTTATCTTCTACCAAAGCCCTACAAGCATGGCTAATTCTGATTTCAATCAGAAAATCATAATAGGTTTTTTTCGTCATTAATTTAAAATATCGACAAAACGAAGTAACACTAAGATTACTGATGGCAGAAATTTCTTCTAAAGTAATATCCTTTTTATAATTAGAAAGCGTATAAGTACAAACCTTATTCAAACGAATGGTATCAGATTCATTTGATTGATAAAAACTATGGTCGGTAGCAATTGTGGTGTATTCATCTGTTTCAGCAAGGATATTTAAAATTGATAAAAGTAAAATGATTCTTTCTAAATTACTTGCTTTGGTTACTTCGTGCATGAGTTTTGCCACTTTTTCACGAGCTTCACCATTGATAACCATTCCAGATTTTGCTTTTTCATACAATTTAGGAATCATGTAAGCTTCTGGTAAAGTCAATAAGTATTTTCCTAAGCAATCTGGCAAAAAGTGAATCACAATTGCTTCAACGCCGAGGTCAGGATTATTTTCAAAATATTCTTCTTTACAACGCCAAGTGTGTGGTAAGTTTTCGCCCATCAAAATGATTTCTCCATAAGAAAAGTTGCTGATATTATCTCCAATAAAGCGAACGCCCTCTCCTTTAATGATATAATGCAATTCTAATTCTGGATGATAATGCCAGATGGTATCAAAATTGGGTCTTATATCATGGCGAATACTGAATGAACTCTCTGGTTTTACAGGAACTTTATGAAAAAGTGGCTTCATTTCTGCTATATTTTTTATTTAAAATAAATTTTCTGATAAAGAGTTGGACTATAATAATGATTCATAAAAAGAACAAAAATTCTATCAAATTATGCTACGAAGCATCAAATGTAACGATTCTTAGTTTAATTATGACAATATCATATACTAAGTTGGTAAAAATTTATATTAAAATACCTTTTTGATTGATGAAATTTGTATGCTAGTCATGTATTATGATACAATAGAAAAAGATAAGATATTATAATCAATTTAGGTTTTGCAGGTTTTAGTAAATTTTCTCAGTAAAAGATATAAGTAAGAAAACTTAAAAATATACTGATTGTATTTGAAGAAAGACGAGTAAAAAATATCAAGAGTAGTATTACTTAGATAAAAGACCAAGTGTTTTTATTGATAGCTTTTAGAAATGATAAATTAATACAATAAACAGCATAGCATTATCAAATATTATTATGGAAAAAGTAGTGAAAAGAGTATTGGTATTATTGATTTTGATGATTGTATCATCAAAAATGCTTTGGGCTCAGGATGTTCAAACGAAAGAGCAAAAAGAAGCAAATTATACCAAAATGATTACAGACAGAGCGGCGAAAATTGTAACATCGTTAGATATTAGCGATGCAGAAACAAGTATTGAAGTAAGAGATATTATTAGTAAACAGTATCGTGATTTAAGTGAAATCCATGATTTGAGAAAAGAAAAGCTGAAGCTTGCGAAGGAAAAAGCGAAAGAAGATAAAGAGAAAAGCGAAGCCGAAGTAAAACAAGCGGAATCTGAAGCTGAATTAGCAATGAATAAATTGCATAAAAAATACTTGAAAAATCTATCAAAAAAACTGTCTGATAGTCAAGTAGAAAAAGTAAAAGACGGAATGACTTATGGTGTTTTACCGATTACTTATAAAGGCTATCAAGAAATGCTTCCAAACCTTAGCGAAATCCAAAAGACGCAGATATTAGCATACTTGACAGAAGCACGTGAACATGCAATGGATGCTGAATCATCAGAAAAAAAGCATGCTTGGTTCGGAAAGTACAAAGGTAAAATCAATAATTACTTGTCTGCTGCAGGGATTGATATGAAAAAAGCAGGCTTAGAATGGGAGCAAAGAATAGCTGCAGCCAAAGCTGCAAAACAAAAGTAATTGTACCAAATAAAGGTAAAATATGCTTTATATTATCATAGAAATAGTGTTGCATGATAATATCTTATAATATCTTGAAAAAATTATATACAAAATTGGGCTTATATTATCCTAATTTTGATGCGTAGTAATTATGTTCATAGAAGGCATTTTTTGCCATTTTTGAAATATAAATATTTAGAGAAAAAACCACATAAAATATAGTTTTAAATATTCCGCTTTTTAGTAACCATTGATTTAATCTCATTTTTAAATTTTAAGATACCAAGTAATTATGGAATTATTTTTACAAACCCAGCCCAATTTGGTAAAGAAGTCATTACTGGCTTGCTCGCCAATTTTGGCTGTACTTTTGTTCTCAGGAACATCCTTTGCAACAAAGCATAAAGAGGTTGCATCCTCGAAACAAGCGGTTTCAGTCATCAAAAAAGCAAATACTCCTATAAAAGGAATTGTGAAAGATGCATCAGGAGAAGCCATCGCAGGAGTAAGTGTAAGAGTAAAAGGAGGAAAATTAGGAACTGTAACAGATGCAAAAGGAGCATTTAGTTTAGATCTTCCAAAAGGAAATGAAACGTTAGTGTTTACTTCGGTTGGTCTTAAAACACAAGAAGTAGCAGTTAATGGTCGTTCAGAAATTAATTTAACGATGGAAGATGATGTTTCGGCATTAGATGAAGTAGTATTTGTAGGTTATGGTCAACAGAAAAAAATAAATTTAACGGGTGCTGTTGCAACAATTGATATGAAATCAATTGAAGATTTAGCTGTAGGTAGTTTATCAGCTGCCTTGGTAAGTCAACAACCAGGTGTAGGTGTTTCAGGTGGAACAAGTCGTCCAGGGGATAATGCTTCCATTACAATTCGTAATCCAATTTTACTTTCTAAAGATGGAGGTTCTTTGCGTCCGTTGTACGTTATTGATAACATCGTTAGAACAGAAGATGATTTCAACGTAATGGATGTTTCGGAAGTTGAGAATATTTCAATTCTAAAAGATGCGGCAGCGGCTATTTATGGTGCTAGAGGTGCTTATGGCGTTGTAGTTGTTACTACAAAAAGAGGAAAAACAGGAGCTCCGAAATTCTCTTACAGTACATCTTATGGTACTTCCAATGCCGAATTGCCAAAAATGATGAATGGCTATGAATTGGCTACTTATGTTAATGATTACAACTTCAAAACGACAAATCCAAGTATTCTTTATTCACAAGATGAGCTTGATTACTTTAAAGCAAATAGCCAAGATTGGTTAAGCCAAGCTTGGAAATCATCAAGTGTAACTCGTCATGCGCTTAACGTAAGTGGGGGTACAGAAAAAGCTACTTATTTTGCAGGGATTACTTACAATCAGCAGGATGGAAATTTTGAAAAAATCAATTTTGATAGATGGACTTTCCGTGCAAGTACAGATATAAAAGTATCTAATAATGTAAAAGTTGGTTTAGGTTTATCTGGAGATATGTCAAAAAAAGACAGATATTTATTAAAACAAGGTGGTTCCGATAACGAAAAGGATTATAAATCATTAATTTATGCAGCACCATTTATCCCTGCTTACATTGATGGTTTACCAGTAAACACAACTGGTGGCGGTTCAACAAGTGAAAACTTTCATTTTTTTGAAGCTCAAAAATCAAATAACTACTTATTAGCAAAAAATAATGGTTTGAATATTAATGCTTATGTAGAATACGATATTCCATTTTTGAAAGGTCTGAAAGCAAAAATAGCTTACAACAGAACTTTCGAGAATAACTTTGGAAAAGAATTTGGTACACGATATTTGCTTTACAACTTTAATATGCTCGGTACAAACAAGCATATTTTTGGGGGAGGTGTTAGAGGTACTCCTACAAACATCAGTAATAGTAATAGAATTTATTTTGCTCCAAATTATTCAGATTCGTATCAGCTAAATGGTTACCTGAATTATGATAAAACATTCGGAAAGCATTCAATTTCAGCAATTGCTTTGTTTGAACAAAGTGAAACCTATTCTGATGGTATTACTTCATATTTAGATAATTTGGTTGATGGTGCTTTAGACAATGCAGGTTATGCTTTAGGAGGAACGGCTTCAGGTGCTGGTGTTGGAGTAATTAATGAATCTGAATCTGAATCTGGAAGATTATCATTTGCTGGTCGTTTAAATTATGCTTATGCTGGAAAGTATTTAGCTGAATTTGCTGTTCGTAGAGATGCTTCAACAAACTTTGCTCCTGAAAATCGTTGGGGAACATTCCCTTCTTTATCTGTTGGTTGGGTTATTTCTGAAGAACCTTTCTTTAAAAATAATGTACGTTTTGTTGATTTCTTGAAGTTACGTTTGTCAGGTGGTTTAACAGGGATGGATAATACCAGAGCATATAACTGGTTGAAAAGTTATAACTTGATTCAAACAGGTAATGGTCCAGTATTTGGGGGTAATCTTGACCGTGCAGGTATTTTCCGCCTAAAAAATGCAATGCCTAACAGAGAAGTAAGATGGGATAGTGATACCAAGTTAAATGCTGGTATTGATGCTAACTTCCTTCAAAATCGTTTATCGTTAGGTATTGATGCCTTCTATGACCATCGTTATGACATGCTAGTTACGTTAGCATCTTCAGTTCCTTTAACGGTTGGGGCAGCATTACCTTCTGAAAACTTTGCTACTGTAGATGGTTTTGGTACAGAAGTTTCGTTGGGATGGACAAGCAAAATTAATAAAGACTGGTCGTACAAAGTAAGAGGTTTCTTTGCTTGGAGTGATAATAAGCAAGTGAAAGTGGACTTTGACAAAGGTTTAACAGGAACGTATCAAGATCCAACAGGTAGATCTACAGATATGGGTTTGTTAGGATATAAATGTTTGGGAATGTTAAGAACACAAGCCGATGTGGATGCACTTTTAGCTAAGTACCCTAACTATACAATTGACGGAGTGAAACCACTTCCGGGAATGCTATATTATGAAGACGTTCGTGGAACGAAAAATGCAACACCAAATGCAGACGGTACATATTCTTATGCTGAGCCTGATGGTAAAATTGATATTAACGATAGACAATACTTGACTAACAAGCAAGACAATCACTATGGTTTTGGTTTGAACTTCTCGACTAGTTACAAACGCTTATCATTCTCTTTTGCGATGGGTGGTTCTTTTGGTGGGCAAAGTATGCTAGAATCTGGAGCAAGAGGTTGGGGAACTTCAGCACAAGTGAATGCAAAAACAAACTTACCGCAGCATTTGACAGACCATTGGACTCCTGAAAATCCAAATGCAAAATATCCAGCACCAAACTATAGAGGTCAAAATAGTTTAGATTCAGATTTCTGGTTTGTTAGTTCATTCCAAATGTCAGTAAGAACATTAAACGTTTCTTATGAACTTCCAGCTAATCTACTTAAGAAATTGAACGTGAGTGGGGCAAGAGTATATCTTACTTCAACAAATCCCTTGAATTTGTATAATCCATATACTTATAAACAATATTCAGGAGCTTTTGATGTGTATCCAACTTTACGTTCATTCTCAATGGGACTAAACTTGAATCTATAATCAATAGCCAATTTTCTAATTCAAAAGATGGTCTAGCACTATCAATGATACTGAAAACTTAATTATTACAGAAAAATGAAAAAGAAATATATTTTATGGTCGGCACTTTGTTCTATGCTTGCTTTGGCAAGTTGCGAAAGTGTGTTAGATAAAACAGACTTAGGGGGCGCCTCGCCTGATTTAATCTCAGGGGATTCTGTATTAGCCAATATTGCACTAAATTATGTGTACAACCAAAATTTACCTAACTGGGGTGGTGTAACAGATGTAACTGGTTTAGGTGGTAGTGTCTATTCTGAAGAATCATTTAATCAGGGAAGTTCAGCGAATAAATACTTAGAAGGAACAATTACTGCAACAGACGTTACTGATTTTGGAACTTCTTTGAATGCAACCAATAATTATGGAAAAATAAGAACCATCAATTCTTTTATTTATGATTTAGGGTCTGATAAATTAATGGATAATGGTGCTAAAAATAGATTATTGGCTCAAGCATACTTTTTTAGAGCTTGGCGATATTTTGAATTAGTGAAACTGTATGGCGGTGTTCCTTTAGTATTAACACCACAAGATGCAGTTGGTGACGAAGCTCGTGATGCAACTTTTATCCCAAGAAATTCAACAACTCAGTGTTACACACAAATGGCAGCAGATTTAGATACTGCCATTAAATATCTGCCATCTGTTTGGCAAACGCCATCGGCAAACTGGGGTAGAATTACAAAAGGTGCAGCTGCTGCTTTGAAAGGAAGAGTATTATTGTATGCTGCAAGTCCACAATTTAATCCTAATGATGTTGCTGCAAAATGGCAAACAGCTTATGATGCAAACAAGCAAGCTTTTGATATTCTTACTGCCAGTGGTTCAAAGCTTTTTGCTGACTATGGAAAAATGTGGTTCACAGAAGTAGGAAACACTGAGGCTGTTTTTATTACAGGTTTTAATAATTCGCAAGGTGATCAGCAAAGAAGAAACAATGGTTGGGAAGCAAGTACTCGCCCAAAATACTCAACAGGTTCTGGCGGTGGTTCTAACATCCCTTCATGGGATTTAGTGAAAGCATATCCGATGAAAGATGGTAAAAAACCTGGAGCTTCTACAAAATATACTTATTCAGACCAATTATTCTATAAAGATCGTGATCCAAGATTTGAAAAAACAATTGCTTACAATGGCTGTACTTGGCCTATGACTAATGTTACAAACAATAGATTATGGACTTACATTCAATTAAATACACAAACAAATAAATACTTTTCAGTAGAAAATGGTTCAATCAATGTAAGTAATACAGGTTTTTATTGTCGTAAAGCTTTACAAACTTCTGATGTTGCAACTTCACCTATTGATGCTTCAAATACTATTTATTCTGGAACAGACTGGATGGAAATTCGTTTTGCAGAAGTATTATTAAACTTAGCTGAAGCAGCGACTGGAGTGGGAAGATTAGACGAAGCTTATACGCAATTAAAAGCAGTTCGTGCTAGAGCAGGAATTGAAGCAGGAACAGATGGATTGTATGGTTTAAAAGCAAATATGACTCGTGCCGAAATGTTTTCTGCCATTTTAGATGAAAGACAAGTAGAATTTGCTTTTGAAGGAAAACGTTTCTGGGATTTAAGACGTTGGAAATTGCTTGAAAAAACATTCAACGGAACTAAAGGGACTAAGGTTGAAATCAAACTTAAAACGACAGGAGTCCCTTCTGATTTCACAGCTACTCGTGATGGAATGAAGTTGGACGATGTCTATACAAACTACTTTACAGTAACATTAACGCCAAACGGATTAATGTCAAGACCAGCAATTGCTTGGAAACCAGAGTATTATTTTTTCCCAATTCCAACAGGAGCATTGAATAATAATCCATTGATTATACAAAATAATACTTGGGGTGGTTCGTTTGACCCTTTACAATAAATTTGATTAAATCTTTTGATATTATATTTTAATGAAGGCTTCATTTGAAGCCTTCATTTTTTGTTTTACTTGTCCTGTTCTATCTTGCTTTTATCATAAAAAAAGAACATTTATTTGAGATAATATCCTACATAAAATTGAAAATTTTTTATATATTAATCTCAATAATTAGTACTAATTTTGGAAATAATATACTTTTTTAGCTAATTGTCGTTATTGGTCTAGCAAAAGTTTTCATAAACGTAACATGCTTAGTTTTGATGGTCTAAAAAGTAGTTTTTTGGCTGATAATCAAGACTAAATTTATTAATAATCATTCATGAAAAAAATGTCTTTCTCAACGATACTCCGAGTAGTATTGGTTTTGTTAACAGTACAGCAATCGGTTGTGGCACAGTATCCACAGATTCCTGCCGATGTCCAAAAACAAAGTGACTCGTTGCTCAATGCAGCTAGAAAACAATCTGATATTGCTTGGCAACAGGCTTTGCCAATTATTCAAAAAGAATCTCGTGAAGGTAAACCGTATATTCCTTGGGCGGCTCGTCCTATAGATTTACCACAGGCTAACATTCCTGCTTTCCCAGGTGCTGAAGGCGGTGGTGCTTACTCTTTTGGCGGTCGTGGTGGTAAAGTATATGTGGTAACAAGTCTTGAAGATAATGGTCCAGGTTCATTGCGTGAAGCTTGTGAAAAAGGTGGTGCAAGAACAATTGTATTCAACGTTTCAGGTATTATCCGATTAAAAACACCCCTAATTATTCGTGCTCCTTATATTACGATTGCTGGTCAAACAGCGCCAGGTGATGGAATTTGTGTAGCTGGGGAATCAGTTTGGATTAATACGCACGATGTTATAATTCGTTTTATGCGTTTCAGAAGAGGCGAAACAGCTGTTGGTCGTCGTGATGATTCAATCGGCGGAAACCCAATCGGAAATATCATGATTGACCACGTTTCAGCAAGTTGGGGTTTAGATGAAAATATGTCGATGTATCGCCACATGTATAATGATAGCACAGGAAAAATTGAAGATAAATTGCCAACCGTAAATATTACCATCCAAAACTCAATTTTCTCCGAAGCTTTAGATACTTGGAATCACGCTTTTGGAAGTACTTTGGGTGGTGAAAACTGTACATTCATGAGAAACCTTTGGGCAGATAATGCAGGACGTAATCCATCAATTGGTTGGTTTGGTATTTTCAACTTTGTAAACAACGTGATGTTTAACTGGGTACATCGTTCAACAGATGGCGGAGATTACCGAGCAATGTACAATATTATCAATAACTATTACAAACCAGGGCCGCTTACTCCGAAGGATTCTCCAATTGGTTATCGTATTCTGAAACCAGAAGCTGGAAGAAGTAAATTAGGTTATTTAACATTTGGTCGTGCTTATGTGAATGGAAATATCATGGAAGGCAACGAACGAGTTACGAAAGATAACTGGGATGGTGGAGTACAAGTAGAAAATTTCCCGAACGCAGATAAATATACGGTAGATATGAAATGGAATGAACCATTACCAATGCCTAAATTAACGATTCTTCCCGCTACTCAAGCTCGTGATTATGTATTGGCAAATGCTGGAGCAACTTTACCTATCAGAGATGCTGTTGATACTCGTGTTATCGAACAAGTTCGTACAGGTAAAATCACTTATAAAGAAGATGTTAAATTGCCAGAAACACAATTTAAGCATCGTCGTTTACCAATTGATTCTTACAAAAATGGTATCATTACTGATATTAACCAAGTAGGAGGATACCCAGTTTATAAAGGAACGCCTTATAAAGATTCAGACAGCGATGGAATGCCAGATGCTTGGGAATTGAAAAATGGATTGAACCCGAAAGATGCTTCTGATGCTGCAAAAGACAGAAACAAAGATGGTTATACCAATATCGAAGAATATTTAAACAGTGTTGTGAGCTTAAAATCAGTAAAACCATAATAGCGTGTCCTGAAAGAGTAGGAGGGAGATTGTTAAATCAGTCTCCCTTTTATTTTTTTGAATATTCTGTAAGAAATTAGCTAAAATATGAATACTATTTTTTGATGATAACCCTAGACATTCTACAGTTAAAAATGATAATAGATTACTGGTTTTCAGGTGATATGGTAGTATTTTGAGAAATTATAGGTAAAAAATTTAGAAAAAGCAGGTTTCTTTTACTTCCTTTGACCTGATTTGTAGGGTGATTTTATAAGAAAAGATTTGATAATATTGTATAATAGCTTGAGAAAATGATATAAATACATGAGATTGATTCTTTCTAATTTTGTATTGAAGTATAGAAATAGCAAAATAATAAATCAAATAAATTATATTCTTTGACGAACTTATGGCTATTCTTAAATTATTGCTTAATTGTAAGCGAATGTTAAAAAGATTGATTGGTAGAAATTACCCAAGCAATATGGCGTGTTTAAAATATAAAATATCATTTATCCTTACTGCTATTTTATTGAGCAGCTTTCAACTTTTTGCACAAAAGCCAAAAGTTGAAAAGCCTCTTCCGCCAGTTTATCTTGGGGCTAATTCAACAATGGCTTATACTCCTGATGCCCAAGGTAATCGAATCCCAGATTTTTCATATTGTGGTTATATGGCAGGCGAACAAGTCATTCCTACAGTTGACATAAAAGTAATTGTTCCAGCCAAAGCGGGTGATGCAACACTTCGAATTCAATCTGCAATAGATTATGTAGCTACTTTAACTCCCGATAAAGATGGATTTCGTGGAGTAGTTTTATTGGAAAAGGGAGTATTTGAAGTATCAGGCAGTTTAAAAATAAATACTTCAGGAATTGTTTTACGTGGAAGTGGAATCTCTGAAACTACTATTATTGGTGCTGGTGAAAGTCGTGAAAATTTGATTACGATTGCAGGAAAAAATGATAAAGTAAAAGAAGCCGAAGAGAAAATAATCAATAATTATGTGCCTGTTAATTCAGCTAAAGTAAAGGTTGAGCTTGCCAGCAATTATAAAATTGGAGATAAAGTAATAATTCATCGTCCTTCAACAAAAGAATGGATTGAGAAATTAGGAGCTGACCATTTTGGCGGTGGCGTAACAGCTTTAGGTTGGAAAGCTGGTCAGCGAGATATTTTTTGGGATAGAACCATTATCGCCATCGACGGCAATGAAATTACTTTAGACGTTCCTCTTACCACAGCTTTAGATGAAAATTATGGTGGGGGATTTATTTCAAAATATACATGGAATGGAAGAATAGCTCAGTCTGGTGTAGAGAATCTTAGTCTGGAATCAACTTTTGATGCTACAAATCCCAAAGATGAAGACCATCGTTGGGTGGCGATTGCCTTTGAAAATATTACTGACGCTTGGGTTCGACAAGTTACTTTCAAACATTTTGCAGGTTCTGCCGTAAATGTGTTGGAAACGGCAAAAAGAATTACCGTTGAAGATTGTCAATCTTTAGCTCCAATTTCTGAAATCGGCGGTCAGCGTCGTTTTACTTTCTTTACTACTGGTCAGCAAACGCTTTTCCAAAGACTATACTCCGAATTTGGGTATCATGATTTTTCGGTTGGTTTTTGTGCTGCTGGACCAAACGCTTTTGTTCAATGCGAAGCACATTTACCTTTTAGCTTTAGTGGAACAATAGATAGTTGGGCTTCAGGAGTTCTGTTTGATATTGTCAATATCGACGGACAAGCTTTGAGTTACGCCAATCGTGGACAAGACGGACAAGGTGCAGGTTGGACAGCCGCCAACTCTGTTTTTTGGCAATGTTCAGCTTCAAGGGTGGATTGTTTTCAAGCACCAACCGCACAAAATTGGGCATTTGGTACTTGGTCGCAATTTACTGGAAATGGTTATTGGGATATGTCTAACGAACATATCAATCCAAGAAGTTTGTATTATGCTCAGTTGAAAGATAGAATTGGTTCGAAATTAGTCAACAGAGCCATTTTATTACCTGTACTTTCAGAAGCTTCAAGTAGTCCAAAAGTAGAAGTAGCAATGGCTTTGACGAAACAAGCAGAAAATCCAGCCCAAACACTTCAAGAATTCATCGCTCAAGCAGCGACTAGAGAAAACATTCCTACGCAAGCCAATGTATCAACCATTGACCAAATCGGCATCAAAAAAGTAAATCCAATCAAAAAATCTGACGTTTTACAAATTAAAAATGGCAAACTAATTCGTGGTAATATTCTTGTTTCAGGTAGAAAGCAAGAAGTACCTTGGTGGTCTGGAAGTGCCAGACCTTATGCTTTAGAAAATGTCAAAGTACATATTACTCGTTTCGTTCCGGGACAAACGGGCAAAGGTTTGACGGATAATTTAGAAACGTTGACGGATTGGATGAAGGAAAATAACGTAAGTGCCATCGACCATAATTATGGACTTTGGTATGAACGCCGCCGTGATGACCATGAACGAATCCGCAGAATTGATGGCGATGTTTGGCCGCCATTTTATGAATTACCTTTTGCTAGAAGTGGGAAAGAAACAGCTTACGATGGCTTAAGTAAATACGATTTAACAAAATACAATAAATGGTATTGGAATAGGCTGAAACAATTTGCTGATTTAGCTGACCAAAAAGGATTATTACTAATACACCAAAATTACTTTCAACACAATATTATTGAAGCTGGCGCACATTATGCCGATTTCCCGTGGCGACCAGCCAATAATATTAACAATACTGGTTTCCCAGAACCAGTACCTTATGCGGGCGATAAGCGGATTTTTATGGCTGAACAGTTTTATGATGTTTCGAATCCTGTTCGTCGAGAAATTCATAGAGCTTATATCCGTAAATGTCTTGAAAATTTTAAAGAAAACTCTGGCGTGATTCAGCTTATTGGCGCTGAATACACTGGGCCATTACACTTTGTTCAGTTTTGGATAGATGTGATTAAAGAATGGGAAAAAGAAACAGGCAAAAGAGTAATTGTTGGTTTAAGTACTACTAAAGATGTACAAGATTCCATTTTAGCCGATAAAGAAAGAGCAGCTGTAATTGATGTAATCGATATTCGTTATTGGCATTTTCAAGCAAATGGAAAGACTTATGAACCGCTGGGAGGGCAAAATTTAGCCCCACGCCAACATGCAAGATTGTTGAATCCTAAAAAAAGCTCGTTCGAACAAGTATATCGTGCCGTAAATGAATACAAACAAAAATTTCCAGAGAAAGCAGTGATGTATTCTGCCGATAGTTTTGATGCAATGGGTTGGGCAGTTTTAATGGCAGGTGGTTCTCTACCAAATATTCCTGTTGTTCAAAATCCACAATTTTTACAAGATGTAGCGACAATGAAACCTATTGAATTGACTGAAAAAACTGCCAATCAATGGGCAATGACTAATCCTGAAAAAGGCTTTTTAATTTATAATGAAGGACAAAATGCCGTTAAACTTGATTTAACCCAACAAAAAGCAACTTTCAAAGTAAGTTATATCAATCCTAAAACGGGTGAAATTAGCAAACAGGAAGACAAAGTAAAAGGCGGTAAAACGATTCAACTAAACAATAAATCCTCTGAAACAACAGTCATTTGGCTTAGAAAAATATCATGATAAATAATTCTCTGCATAAAAAAATAAGTATTCTTTTAAGCTGTTTGATACTGCTTTCGGCTTGTAATTCTTCCAAATTAGCTGATTTAAAAGTATCAGAAAACGGAAGATTTATTGCGACAAAAGACGGAAAACCATTCTTTTGGCTGGGTGATACAGGTTGGCTTTTATTCAATAAATTGACTCGTGAAGAAACCGAAACATATCTTGAAGACAGAAAACAAAAAGGTTTTAACGTCATTCAAGTAATGGTTTTGCATACCACTGAAGCCGTAAATGCCTATGGAGATTCGGCTTTGGTGAAACATGATGTGGCGAATCCAAAACTTACGGAAGGAAATACTTTTACCAATGAAGAGGAGTATGATTTTTGGGATCATGTAGATTTTGTAATCAAAAAAGCAGAAGAAAAAGGTATTTATATGGCATTAGTTCCTGTTTGGGGAGGCAATGTAAAAGCTGGTCATGTTTCACAAAAACAGGCTGAAATATATGCGTCTTTTTTAGCAAATCGTTACAAAAATCAATCAAATATTATTTGGCTAAATGGCGGAGATATTAAAGGAAGTGACTCATTGGCTGTTTGGAAAAAGATTGGAAAAACCATCAATGATATTGATACAAAGCATTTAATTACTTTTCATCCAAGAGGAAGAACGTCTTCATCTGATTGGTTTCACAACGAAAATTGGTTGGATTTCAACATGGTTCAATCAGGACATAAATCCTACGAACAAGATACTTCTGCCAATGAGACTCGTCATTTTGGAGAAGACAATTGGACGTTTATCAACGATGATTATCGCATGAATCCTATCAAACCAACCATTGATGGCGAACCTTCTTACGAAGGAATTCCACACGGTTTGCATGATTCTTTAGCAACAAGATGGACAGCTGATGATGTTCGTCGATATGGATATTGGTCTGTTTTTGCAGGAGCATTTGGTTATACTTACGGACAAAACGAAGTAATGCAAATGCACAAAGGTTACTCTAGTTCTACTTCTTTTGGCCCAATAGAAAAATGGTCGGTTGGAATAAAAGCTTTAGGTTCAAGCCAAATGATTCACTTAAAAAATCTGATGCTTTCAAAACCATTTTTTGATTTTGTACCAGACCAAAGTTTAGTACTTGACCAAGGTTCAAGATATGATTATTTAATAGTAACAAAGGCGAAAAACACCGCTTTGATTTATACTTATACAGGTAGAAACTTTAAAGTAAATATGGGAAAAATAGCTGGAGAGCAAGTAAAAGCTTCTTGGTATAGTCCAAGAGATGGGAAAACGCTTGAAATTGGAGTATTCGATAACAAAGGAGAACAGGCATTTAATCCGCCAGCTGAACCTAAAAATGGCAATGATTGGGTATTAATCTTGGATTCAAAATAGCCTAAAATCAAATGAAACGTTTATTCGGAATAGTATTAATTACGCTTTTATTGAGTGCTTGTTCGAAAGAAGTATATATGTTTAGTTCATTTCACGAACCAGCAACTGACGGACTAAGATTTTTATACAGCGAAAATGGCTATCAATGGAAAGACCTAAATCATGTTTTTTTGAAACCCAATGTCGGTAATCAAAAAGTAATGCGTGACCCTTCGATTGTACAAGGACCTGATGGCACTTTTCACTTAGTTTGGACAAGTAGCTGGAAAGGCGATAAAGGTTTTGGTTATGCGAGTTCGAAAGATTTGATTCATTGGTCGGCACAAAAAATGATTCCCGTCATGGAACATGAACCTAATACGGTAAATGTTTGGGCGCCAGAATTATTTTACGATGATGAAACAAAACAATTTGTCATTATTTGGGCCTCCTGCATTCCTTTTCGTTTTCCAAAAGCTTTGGAAGCCGAAGACAATAATCATCGAATGTATTACACAACGACCACCGATTTTAATAATTTTTCGCCGACAAAATTGTTAATCGACCCCAATTTCAGTGTAATTGATGCCGTAATTGTGAAGCGAAAAGCAAAAGATTATGTCTTGGTTTTAAAAGATAATACTCGCCCAAATAGAAATATTAAAGTAGCATTTGGCGAAAGTGCAATTGGACCTTTTACAAATGTTTCAGCACCATTTACTAAAAATTTTACAGAAGGACCCAGTGTTGAAAAGGTAGGAAAAGATTGGCTGATTTATTATGATTCTTATCAAGATAAAACTTACGGTGCCATGAAAACGGCTGATTTTAAGACTTTTACAGAAGTGTCAGCCCAAACATCAGTTCCAGAAGGACATAAGCACGGAACAATTTTCAAAGTAAAAAAACGAATCTTGAAGGCTATTCAGCAAGAGATTCAATCAAAGAAATAAACACACATGAACCATTTAAAATATATACTTTCTTCTTTGTCGTTTATCTTGAGTTTTGTCACTGCAAATGCTCAAGATACGGTGCGTTATACTGGAGAAACCCTTTCAAATGTTGATTATCATCATGGGCAATTAAGTCCTGCGGTTGGAGTACATAATATTCAGGTTTTTCACGCAAATAGAGAAAACCCTTCATTGGCGGGCGGGAGTAATTGGACTTACAATCATGCGCCAATGTTGGCTTACTGGAATAATACTTTTTACTTACAATACCTCAGCGACCCCGTTGGCGAGCATATTCCTCCTGGACAAACACTTTTGTTGACCTCAAAAGATGGTTATCATTGGTCGAATCCAACGGTAATTTTTCCTCCCTACAAAATTCCTGACGGCTGGAAAAAAGAAGGTTATCAAGGCATTGCCAAAGATTTATATGCCGTAATGCACCAACGAATGGGCTTTTTTGTATCGAAGAAAAAACGATTGTTGACTTTAGCATATTATGGCATTGCGATGGATGCCAAAGACGATCCAAATGATGGAAAGGGAATAGGAAGAGTAGTGAGAGAAGTTTATGCTGATGGAAAATATGGAGAAATTTATTTTATCAGAAATAATACCTCTTGGGATAAAAGCAAATCTGCTTATCCTTTTTACAACACAAGTAAAGACAAAGGCTTTATCGAAGCTTGCGAAGAATTGTTGGCAACGCCTTTGATGATGCAACAATGGGTAGAAGAAGCCGATAGAAACGACCCTTTGATTCCTCTAAAAAGAGAAGCAAAAGCTTTTAGTTATTATCATTTGCCAGACAATAGAGTGGTTGGTTTATGGAAACATGCTCTGACTTCTATCAGTAATGACGAAGGAAAAACTTGGGAATATAATCCTTTGAGAGCACCCGGTTTTGTGAATAGCAATGCTAAAATTTGGGGACAAAAAACTTCAGATGGACATTATGCTACTGTTTATAATCCTTCAGAATTTCGTTGGCCATTGGCTATTTCTACCAGTAAAGATGGCTTGAATTACACCAACTTACTATTGGTAAATGGCGAAATTTCTACCATGCGTTATGGCGGAAATTTTAAATCTTACGGCCCGCAATATGTGCGTGGAATTATTGAAGGAAATGGCGTAGTGCCTGATGGGAATATGTGGCTTACTTACAGCATGAACAAAGAAGACCTTTGGGTAAGTAAAGTGCCTGTGCCAGTAAGTGATGAAGTGAAAAGTCATCCGAATGAAGTTTTTGCACAAATGAAAAATGGCGAAGAACTAAAGTATTGGAATATTTTTAGTCCAATATATGCTCCTGTGGCAATTGAGAAAATCGCTGATGGAACGAAAGCTTTGGTTTTGAGAGATAAAGATAAATTTGATTTTGCCAAAGCAGAAAGAGTAATTCCTGAATCAAAAAAAGTAGCAGTAGAATTTACCATTATCCCGCAACAAGCGGACAAAGGTTTGCTATACATTGATTTTCAGGATGGAAAAGGAACAACGGCTGTCAGATTAATTTTTGATGCTGACTCCTCTTTTAAAGCAAAAGTAGGCTACAGAAATTCTGGTATTATGAAATATGAAGCTGGAAAAGAGTATAATGTTCGTATTGAATTAGACCGCCATAAACGCATGTTCAACATTTTTGTCAACGGACAAAGTAAAGGTACAAAACTCTTTTTTGCACCCGTTACTTCTTTCAAAAGAGTAACTTTCAGAACGGGAGAAATTCGCCGTTTCCCTGATGCTGATACACCGACCGACCAAAATTTTGATTTGAAAAATGCTGGAGAATTAGACAAAGAAGCGATTTATATCATCAAATCATTTAAAACGAGTCCTTATTAAGATGTTCAAAAAAAGTATCATATTTTTCCTTTTTGGGTTGCTTTCGCTGAATGTTCAAGCACAAATTGTGTTGCCTAGAATTTTGGGACATAACATGGTTTTGCAACAAAATAAACCAATTACCATTTGGGGAAAAGCGTCTGTGGGCGAAAGAGTAAATGTACAATTTGCAGGACAAGAAAAAACAACTTTTGCTGATGAAAATGGGAAATGGGCGATTGTCTTAAAACCATTGAAAGCTTCTGCAAAAGAAGCGGAAATGACTATTTCAGGAAAAAATGTTATCAAACTGGAGCATATTTTAGTGGGAGAAGTATGGCTTTGTTCGGGACAATCGAACATGGAATATACCATGCGTAAAAATAGTAAAGTAAAAAGACCAAATATAGCCAATGAAAATCCTGTTGATGAATTGGAATTTGCTAAAAACCCAAAAATTCGTATTTTTTTAGTGAATCGTAAAGAATTAATCAAGCCAGATTCTCTGCATCGTGGTTGGAGTATCGCTAAAGATTCAGCTTTGCGTTCGTTTTCTGCGGCAGCATATTTTTTTGCGAAAGAATTACACAAAAATTTGAATGTTCCTATCGGAATGATTTCTTCTGCCATTCCAGGAAGTAGAATTGAGCCGTGGATTTCGGAAGAAGCTTTTGCCGAATCTCCTTACTTCAAAGGGCAAAAAGTAGAAGGCGAACCTGCCAAATTTTATACACCAATGATTAAACCACTTGTTCCATTTTCTTTGAAAGGATTTTTATGGTATCAGGGCGAAACTAATTGCTTTTTGAAAGAAACCACAGAATATACACAAAAATTAACAACCTTAATTAACAGTTGGAGAAAAGCTTGGGGCGATAAAAAATTGGCTTTCAATTTTGTGCAAATTGCTCCCCATAACTATTCGGATGCAAAAGGAAAATTGGTATTGACGAAAGAAACTTTGCCAGAATTCAGAGAGGCACAAACCAATGTGTTGAAACTTCCAAATACTGGAATGATAATTACGACGGATTTGGTCGATAGTATTAGAGATATTCATCCTGCTTATAAATGGGAAATTGGAAGACGCTTGGCACTTGTCGCTTTGAATCAGGATTACGGCATGAAAAATATTGTTGCTTCTGGTCCTATTTTTAAAAAAGCAAAAGTAAAAGGCAATGAAATCCTCTTAACTTTTAATGAAATCGGAACAGGTTTAATCAGCAAAGACGGAAAAAAATTAAGTGATTTTCAGATTGCTGGCGAGGATGGAAATTTTGTAAATGCCGAAGCGATTTTAAAAGATAACAAAGTAATATTGTCGTCACCACAAATTACCAAACCAGTCAAACTTCGCTTTGCTTGGGACGAAGCCGCTCAACCCAACTTATTTAATCAAGAAGGCTTACCAGCCCGACCTTTTAGAACAAATTTATAATGAAGCGTAATTTTTTAATCATATTTTTTTGCCTGATTTCTTGGTTTGTGAAAGCTCAAGAAACTCAGAAACTGTATTTGTCAGGAACTGGAAATGACAAAACCGTTAACTGGGATTTTTTCTGTACTGCGGGCAATAATTCAGGAAAATGGACAAGTATTCCTGTACCATCAAACTGGGAATTACAAGGTTTTGGAAAGTACAATTATGGTTTTTCGAAAGATAGTTCGAGAGGAAAAGAAAAAGGTTTGTACAAACATACTTTCAAAGTACCGAATACTTGGAAAGGCAAAACGATTAACATTGTTTTTGAAGGCGTAATGACTGATACCGACGTGAAAATCAATGGAAAATCGGCTGGAACTACGCATGAAGGTGCTTATTACGCTTTTCGTTATGACATTACTTCATTGGTAAATGTTGGTGAAAATAATTTGTTGGAAGTAACTGTTGCTAAACATTCAGCCAATGCTTCTGTGAATGAAGCAGAGCGAAAAGGCGATTTTTGGATATTTGGAGGCATTTTTCGCCCTGTTTACTTAGAAGCTTTACCAACACAACACATTGAAAGAGTAGCTTTGGATGCTGATGCCAAAGGAGTTTTCAAAGCAAATATTTACTTAAAAAATGCTAAAGTTTCGCAATTCATTTCAGCCCAAATTTATACGCTTGATGGAAAGAAAATTGGTTTGCCAATCCAACAAAAAGTAAGTAAAACAGATGAAGTTTTAGGATTAAAAACACAAGTGAATTCGCCATTATTATGGTCGTCTGAAAAACCAAATCGTTATAAAGTAATCGTTACTTTGTCGGAAAATAATAAAGTAATTCATTCGATTGAAAAGAAATTTGGTTTCCGTTCTGTACTTGTCAAACAAAGAGATGGCGTTTATGTAAATGGTAAAAAGATAAAATTCAAAGGCGTAAATCGTCATTCTTTTTGGCCAACTTCTGGCAGAACAACCAGTAAAGAAATCAGTCTTTTGGATGTAAAATTGATGAAAGACATGAACATGAATGCCGTGAGAATGTCACATTATCCGCCAGATGACCACTTTTTGGAGGTATGTGATTCTTTGGGTTTGTATGTGATGGATGAATTGGCAGGCTGGCATGGCAATTATGATACGCCAACAGGTACAAAATTATTGAAAGAATTGATGGTGCATGATGAAAATCATCCTTCGGTAATTTTCTGGATTAATGGCAATGAAGGCGGTCATAATTATGAATTAGACCCAATTTTTCCGCAAGAAGATATTCAAAAACGCCATGTAATTCACGCTTGGGAAGCTTTTGCGGGTTTTGATACTCAACATTATCGTGAATATAATTATGGAATTGGGAATTACGACAACGGTCATAATATCGTAATGCCAACTGAATTTTTACATGGAATGTACGATGGCGGTCACGGAGCGGGTTTAGAAGATTATTGGGAAAAAATGTGGGTGAGTCCTTTATCGGCTGGAGGTTTTCTCTGGGATTTTGTTGATCAAGGAATCGTAAGAACTGATAAAAACGGAGTATTAGATACAGACGGAAATCATGCGGCAGATGGAATCGTTGGGCCATATCGTGAAAAGGAGGGAAGTTATTTTACGATTAAGGAAGTTTGGAGTCCGATAAAATTTGAAGCCAAAGAAATTACTCCAGATTTTGATGGAGTCTTGAATATTGAAAATCGCTATTCGTTTACCAACATTAATGAATGTACTTTTTCGTGGAAATTGAAAAGATTTGGCAATAAAGACCTTTTAGAAAAATCGGGCTCTGTTGTTTCTCCTAATATTAAGCCGAATGAAAAAGGAAGCATTAAATTATCACTTCCAACTGACTGGCAAGCTTATGATGTGTTGTACGTAACTGCAAAAGATGCGAACAAACAAGAAATTTTTACATGGAGTTTTAAAATTTCTCTACCCAATAAAATTGCTGAAAGTATTGTCAAGAAAAGCGGAAGCGATGAAGTGAAAATTACAATGGTAGATTCACTTTATACTATTTCGGTAAAAAGTTTACAGATTTCAATTAACAAATTTACTGGACTTTTACAGAAAGTACAGAACGAAAAAGGAGTAATTCCATTTAATAATGGGCCAATTGTACAAGAGGGAGCGACCAATTTCAAAAACTTCTCGCAACGTGTTGAGAACGGCAATGTAATTATTACTTCTACTTTCGATAGAAAAAATAGCTATAATACGTTGGAATGGACAATTTATCCATCAGGTTGGGTAAAAATGAAAGTAAATTATTTTCCGGGAGATTACTTCACCACTTTTTTTGGAGTAAATTTTTCGTTTCCTGAAAACCAAATGAAAGGTGTGGAATATATGGGAAATGGCCCTTTCAGAGTTTGGAAAAATAGAATGAAGGGAAATCAATTTGGGGTTTGGCAAAAAGAATATAATACTACAGAAACGGGGGAAATACCTTTTCTTTATCCAGAATTTAAGGGTTATCATTCAAATATGTACTGGTGTAAATTTATTGGGAAAGAGCAAGCTTTTACAGTGGTTACCGAAAATGAAGATATTTTCTTCCGCCTGTTTACGCCAGCGTTTAAACAAGACCCTTATAAAAACTATCAAATTAATTTCCCGAATGGAGATATTTCATTTCTACAAGGTATTGCAGGAATTGGTTCGAAAACCAATAAAACCGAAAATTCTGGACCAATGGGCATGAAAAATATTTATTACGATTACGAAAAAGAACCAACCAGAGCCAAAGAGTTGATTTTGTACTTTGATTTTGTTGGGAATAAGTAGAAAATGTGAAAATCTGATTGGAAATGCGACAAAAAGTATGGTTTTTTGTAAAGTTTTGAAGCAAAAAGACATATTTATGATACAGAGAAATATATTCCCAGCATTATTAGAGCATTTATCAAAGCCTCAAGCCACAGTGATAACAGGAATGAGAAGAGTTGGAAAGTCAACAGCTTTGAAATATCTATTGACACAAGTACCACACAACAACAAGGTTTATTTGGATTTGGAAAGGGTAGAAAACCGTTATTTGCTCAATCAAACAAATACAAAAGATATTGAAATCGGTTTGGCAATAGAAGGTATTGACCTTTCAAAACCTGCAGTGATTGCACTAGATGAAATTCAATTGGTAAACCAAAGTACAAGTGTGATAAAGTTTCTATATGATACTTATGGCATAAAGTTTATTGTTACAGGATCTAGTTCATTTTATTTGAAGAATCATTTTTCAGAAAGTTTGGCTGGTAGAAAACGAATTTTTGAGATGTATCCTTTAGATTTTGCGGAATTTATTGCTTTTCAAGGAGAAAGTCCAGCACTTTTAAAGCAGTTTGCTCAAGCACCATTTCATCTTAGTATTTACCTTAAATGGAAGGCGTTATATGAAAATTTTCTGAGTTTTGGAGGATTTCCAGAAGTTGTTTTAGCAGAAACAGAAGAGGATAAAAAGGCATATTTAAGAGATGTAATTAATGCCTACATTGAGTTAGACATAAGGTTATTGTCGGATTTTTCGGCATCAGATGACCTTTATAGGTTAGTAAGGTTGTTGGCTGTAAGAACAGGGAGCAGGTTAGATTTTAGCAAATTAGGTGCTGTACTTGGTATCAACCGTGCGAAAGTAAAAGAGTATATAAGTTTATTAGAACATACATATTTTATAAAATCAGTAGGAGCATTTACTCAAAGTTTAGATAAGGAATTTTCTAAACAAGAGAAAATATACTTAGCAGATACAGGTTTGTTACAAGCATTGGCACAAGTAAGTAGCGGACAAGTTTTTGAAAATGCGATTGCTTTACAATTAAGTCATCTAGGCTTGATTCAGTATTATCAGAAGAAAACAGGGTTAGAGATAGATTTTATTTTAGAAGGGAAAAAAGCAATAGAAGTAAAAGAAACACCTACACCACACGATGAACAAATATTGAAAAATAGAGCCAAAAGTTTAGGATTAGACGAGTATTATTTAGTTGGAAGACATCAATCTCCTAACGATTTCAGAGATTTTGTTTGGGGAGGTAGTTTAGTTTAATCTGTAAATAAAAACCACAAGATTTTTATCAATTGATTTTAAAAGAATGAAAATTACAAAACACATCTTCCTTTTGGTCGCCATCTTACTTTTTGCTTCATTTAAAAAGCAAGAGGAAGGTATTCAATTACAAAATTTGCGTTGCGAAATGCTCGTGAATCCAGAAGGAATTGATGTTGTAAAACCACGTTTAAGCTGGGAAATTATTAGTCCACAAAGAAATGTTCAGCAAATTGCTTATCAAATATTAGTAGCTTCTAGTCCAGAAAAATTAGCCAATAACGAAGCTGATTTATGGAATTCTGGAAAAGTAAATTCTGATGAATCAATTCATGTAAAATACGCTGGAACGACTTTGAAAAGTAAAAAAAGAGTATTTTGGAAAGTAAAAATCTGGACAAACAAAGGTGAATCTACTTGGTCGGAAAATGCTTTTTGGAGTATCGGTTTATTGAATTATGTAGATTGGAAAGGCAGATGGATTGGGCTCGACCGCTCTTTTGAATGGGATAATGAAACACAATTTTCAAGACTTTCAGCAAGGTATTTTAGAAAAGAATTTCAGGCGAAAAAGACCATCAAACAAGCAACAGTTTATATCGTAGGCTTGGGCATGTACGAATTGTATTTAAACGGACAAAAAGTAGGCGACCAAGTATTAGCACCTGTGCCAACAGACTATACAAAAGGAGTAAAATACAATACTTTCGATGTGACAAAATTGTTGCAAACAGGCAATAATGCCATCGGAACAGTGTTGGGAAATGGACGTTTTTATACGATGCGTCAAGATTATAAACCATATAAAATCAAGACTTTTGGTTATCCGAAAATGTTGTTGAATTTGGATGTAGAATATACAGATGGGACAAAAGAAACGATTTCTACTGATGAAAGTTGGAAAGTAACAGCCGATGGTCCAATCAGAACCAATAATGAATATGATGGTGAAGAGTATGATGCAACCAAAGAAATGCCCAACTGGAACAAAGTTGGTTTTTCTGATAGCAATTGGCTAAAAGCTCAATTGGTGCAAGAAGCGGGAGGAATGTTTGAAGCACAGATGACGGAGAACATGAAAGTAATGGAAAACATCAAACCTGTGTCAATTAAAAATCTGAAAGCGAATACTTATATTTTGGACATGGGACAAAATATGGCTGGCTGGTTAAGATTGAAAGTAAAAGGAAAAAAAGGAGATAAGATTACTTTACGTTTTTCCGAAACTTTACAAAGTAACGGAGAATTATTCGTCAGAAATTTACGAGATGCTAAAGTAACAGATGTTTATACTTTGAAAGGCGAAGGGCAAGAAATTTGGGAGCCATCATTTGTATATCATGGTTTTAGATATGTTGAAATTACGGGTTTTCCGATTGTTCCAACGATTGATGATTTTGATGGAAGAGTAGTTTATGACGACATGGCTACGATTGGTGAATTTGAAACGTCTGATAAAACCATCAACCAAATCTATCAAAATGCGTATTGGGGAATCAGGAGTAATTATAAAGGAATGCCTGTTGATTGCCCGCAACGCAATGAACGTCAGCCGTGGTTGGGAGATAGAACTACAGGAGCTTATGGCGAAAGTTTTATTTTCGACAATGTTCGTCTCTACTCAAAATGGTTGAATGATATTGAACAAGCCCAAAAACCAGATGGAAGCATTCCAGATGTTGCGCCAGCTTTTTGGCGATATTATGGCGATAATGTTACTTGGCCTGGTACTTATATCACGATTGCTGATATGTTATATCACCAATTTGGCGATAAAGAAACCATTAAAAAGCATTATCCTTCCATGAAAAAATGGATAGATTATATGCAAGAAAAATACTTGGTCGATGGTTTGATTACCAAAGATAAGTATGGCGATTGGTGCGTTCCGCCAGAATCTTTAGAATTGATTCATGCAAAAGACCCAGCTTTACAAACAGATGGCATTTTGTTAGCATCGGCTACTTATGTGAGACTATTGGATGTAATGCAACAATTTGCTCGTTTGTTGAATAAACCAGCAGATGTAAAAGCATATTCAAGAGTTGCTGAGGAAATTAAAAAAGCTTTCAATCAAAAATTCTTGAATCCTCAAAAAGGACAATACAGCAACGGAACGGTTACAGCCAATCTTTTGCCTTTGGTCTATGAGATGATTCCTGCGAATGAAAAAACTAAAGTTTGGAATAATATTGTCAATAAGATTTTGGTCGATAATAAAGGTCACATCAGTACTGGCGTAATTGGTACGCAATGGTTGATGCGTGGTTTGAGCCAAAATGGTCGTGCAGATATTGCCTATAAAATTTCTTCCAATCGTGATTATCCAAGTTGGGGTTATATGGCAGAAAATGGTGCTACAACGATTTGGGAGCTTTGGAATGGCGATAAAGCCAATCCTGAAATGAATTCTGGAAATCATGTTATGCTTTTGGGTGATTTGATTATTTGGTATTATGAAAATATCGCAGGTATTAAATCTGCAAAAGATGACGTGGCTTTTAAGAAAATAATCATGAAACCTGAAATGATTGATGGTTTAAATGCTGGAAAAGCATCTTATCATTCCATGTACGGAACGATAAAATCAGATTGGAAAAAAGACGGAAACAAATTCCAATGGAATATCAGTATTCCTGCTAATACTAAATCTTTAGTTTACTTGCCTGCCAATTCTTTAGAAAAAGTAACAGAAGGAGGCAAGAAAATAGTAGGAATTGAAGGAATCAAATTTGTAAAAACAGAAGGCAAACAATTGATTTTAGAAGTAAATTCTGGCAATTATTCGTTCAGCGTCAATTAGTGATTTTTCGAAAAAATACTCTCAAAATATTAAAATTTAATACGAATATCATGTTCAAAAAAAGCTTATTCATCGTATTTTCATTGGTTTGTGTACTTTTTACAAATCAATTAAATGCTCAAAAATGGAAATCAGGATTATTATTGGATGAATTTGTGGTTGAAAATCCGCCTTTTCCTGAAAGTCACGCAGCCACTATTGCCGAAACACCCAAAGGTTTGGTTTCTGCTTGGTTCGGTGGTACGAAAGAGAGAAATCCAGATGTTTGTATTTGGGTAAGCAGAAATGAAAATGGTAAATGGCAAGCGCCACAAAACGTTGCGAATGGCATCGTGAACGATACTTTACGTTATGCTTGTTGGAATCCAGTATTGTTCCAAATTCCGAATGGTGATTTAATGCTTTTTTACAAAATTGGTCCAAGTCCTGCGAAATGGAAAGGTTGGTTAAAAACTTCTTCAGACAATGGTCTTACTTGGTCGGAAGCGAAAGCTTTACCTGAAGGATATATCGGACCAGTAAAAAATAAACCAGTCTTATTGAGTAACGGAAACCTGTTTTGTCCGACAAGTACAGAAGGTTCTGGCTGGAAATTACACTTTGAAGTAACGCCAGATTTTGGAAAAACTTGGAGAATCGTTGGCCCAATCAACGATGGAAAAACTTTTAATGCCATTCAGCCAAGTATTTTAGACTATGGAAAAGGGAAATTACAAATTCTAGCAAGAAGTAGAGACAGGGCAATTATTGAATCGTGGTCAACCGATAATGGAGAAACGTGGTCGCCTTTAGCAAAAGCTAATTTACCCAATAATAATTCTGGAACAGACGCTGTGACTTTGAAAAATGGGAAACATTTATTGGTTTATAACCATGTTTTACCGCCGGGCGATTTAGCAAAAGGACCAAGAACACCGTTGAATTTATCGTTAACGAAAGACGGAAAAGAATGGTATGCTGCTTTGATTATCGAAGATTCTCCAATTAGTCAGTATTCGTATCCGTCAATTATTCAAACTTCTGATGGTTTGGTGCATGTAATTTATACTTGGCGAAGAAAGAAAATTAAACATGCAGTAATCGACCCTTCAAAATTAAAATTGAAGAAAATTATCAATGGAGAATGGCCAAAAATTAAAGGTTACGAAGTACCAACAGGCGGAGAAATTACTAAAGACTAATCTCATGAAATATCTAAAAATATGCTTCTTGCTATGTTTGACGTACTTTTCTTTAGCTCAAACGGCTGATAATTCTTTCAAGAAACCTTTGAAAGAAGTGATTGCTCAGATTGAAATTCGTTTCAAAGTTAAAATCCGTTATCCTGAAGATTTAGTAAAAGATAAATGGGTGACGTATGCAGATTGGCGTTTCAGACCAGATTTTGAGAAAACAATGACGAATGTATTGTCATCTCAAGACATTACTTTTGCCAAAGAAGGCGAGAAAAAGTACAAACTTCAGCCTTATCAATATCATTTAAAAACACCCGAAGAAGGCGAACAACAGCTTGCTTATTTATCGACTTTATACAACGACGAAGCCAGTTGGGAAAAACGTAAAGACGAATTACAAGCTTGTATGTGGAAAGCACTGAAACTTTCACCCTTGCCAGCGAAGCCATCAAGTAAAGTAATTACGAGTAATAAACGAACAATGGACGGCTATACTATTGAAAATGTAGCGATTGAAACGCTTCCTGGTGTTTATGTTTGTGGTTCTTTGTACATGCCTTTGGAAAGTAAAGGGAAAATTCCTGTGATTTTAAATCCTGACGGTCACTTTGGTGATGGGCGTTATCGTGCTGATTGTCAGTATCGTTGTGCAATGCAAGCCCGAATGGGTGCTATCGCTTTTAGTTATGATTTATTTGCTTGGGGAGAATCTACTTTACAATTCAAATCAGAAAATCACAGAAAAAGTTTAGCACAAACGATGCAAACGCTGAACAGTATCCGAATTTTAGATTGGCTATTGTCATTTAGCAATGCAGATGCTAGTCGTGTGGGGATTACTGGTGGTTCGGGTGGTGGAAGCCAGACGATGTTAATCACTGCTTTGGATGATAGAATTACTTTGAGCGTACCTGTTGTGATGTTGTCTTCTTACCATTCTGGTGGCTGTCCTTGCGAAAGCGGAATGGGCGTGCATCTTTGTGGAAATGGCACAAATAATGTAGAAATAGCTTCAATGGCAGCACCAAGACCACAATTGATTTTATCAGATGGAAAAGATTGGACACAACATGTTCCTGAAACAGAATTTCCTTTTCTTCAAAAAATCTATGGTTTTTACGGAAAAACAGAAGAAGTAAAAAATGTGCATTTTCCAGAAGAAGGTCATGATTATGGAAAAAGTAAACGCTTGGCATTATATGATTTTCTAGTAAAAAACTTCCAGTTGGATGTGAAAAAATTGAAAGATAAAGCAGGAGTAATGGATGAAACAAAAGTAACGATTGAGCCATTTCCAGCCATGTATGTTTTCGGAGAAAAAGGTGAAAATCTACCCAAAAATGCGGTAAAAGATTTTGAAACCTTAGAGAAAATATTCGCCGAAGCAATAAAAAATTAGATAAAATGAAAAAGCTATCAATAGCGATTTTAGTAACGACAATGACTTTTTGCTGTTCGTTACCATTGGAGAGTATTGCCCAAATAAATCAAAAATATAAAATTGGTGTCATTGATTTAATGCTTTTGAAGAGGCAAAAACTGGGAGCATTGACGCTCACGAAGGAAATCGGTGCAGATGGAGTAGAAATTGACATGGGTGGTTTGGGCAAACGCCCAACATTTGAAAATGCCTTGGCGAATGATTCTATCAGAACAGTTTTTCTTAACAAAGCTAAAGAATTAAACATTGAAATGTTTTCATTGGCGATGACTGGCTATTATGCTCAGTCTTTTTGTGGAAGAGAAGGGTACAAAAAATCCATTGAAGATTGCATCAAAACGATGCAATTGATGAATATCAAAATTGCCTTTTTGCCTTTAGGCGTACAATGTGATTTGAAGAAAGACCCGGCTGTGAGAGATTCTGTAGTGGCTAGATTAAAAGTTGCAGGAGAAATGGCAAAAAAAGCTGGAGTTATAATCGGAATAGAAACAGCATTGAGTGCGAGCGAAGAAGTAAAATTATTAAAGGAAATAGGTTCAGATGGAATTAAAATTTACTTCAATTTTTCCAGCCCTTTAAAAGAAGGAAGAGATTTATACAAAGAGTTGAAAATATTAGGCAAGAAAAACATTTGCATGATTCACTGCACCAATAAAGATGGCGTTTGGCTACAAAACGACCCTGAAATTGACATGAAAAAAGTAAAAGCTACGCTCGATAAAATGAAATGGACTGGCTGGTTGGTGATAGAGCGTTCAAGAGATGCGAATAAACCAAGAGACGTAAAAGGGAATTTTGGAGCAAATACTGCTTTTTTGAAAAGTGTTTTCCAGCAATAAACGATGAAATACTGTTACTACATACTTGTGTTTTTTACCTGCTGTTTTTCTGTAGAAATTCAGGCACAGACTGATATTTGGGTTGCTCCAAATGGTGCTGACACTAATTTAGGGACAAAAGAAAACCCGCTTCAAACGGTTTCGATGGCGATTCGAAAAGTCAGAGAAATGCGTAGATTATCAGAAAACAATTTCACAAAAGCCATTCATATTTATATCCGTGAAGGAAATTATCAATTGTACGAACCCATTATGATTCGTCCAGAAGATGCTGGAACTTCATTGAGTCCAACAATAATAGAAGCAGCTCCAAATGAAAAACCAATCATCAGTGGTGGCATTCAGGTAAAAGGCTGGACAAAAGTAAAAGGTAACGTAATCGGTTTGCCAAAAGAATCCATTGGAAAAGTTTGGGTGACAGATGCACCAAAAGTTGGAGGAAATGTATTGGATTTTAGGCAATTATGGGTGAACAACCAAAAAGCGATTCGTGCAAAAGATACTCCGTATCCAACAATGAATCGTATTTTATCTTGGAATAAAAAAGAAGAAACTTGCTGGATTCCCACACCAAAATTTGCCGAAATAGCAAAAGCCAACGGTGTTGAAATGTTTATTCATCAATGGTGGGCAATTGCCAATTTGCGCATCAAAAAAATGGAAGTACAAGGCGATAGCACAAAACTTTCCTTTTTTCAACCAGAAAGTAAAATTCAATCGGAACATCCATGGCCTGCACCTTGGATTTCAAAAGAAACAGGAAATTCAGCATTCTATTTAACCAATGCTATTCAGTTTTTGAACGAAGCAGGCGAGTGGTTTTTGGATAAAAAAGCTGAGAAATTATACTACATTCCACGAGCAAATGAAGTAATGGAAAAAGCAGAAGTAATTGTTCCTTCACTCGAAACTTTGGTGAAAATGGAAGGTACAATTGATCATCAAGTATCTCATTTTTTCTTCAAAAATATTGCTTTTTGTCATACTTCATGGTTGCGTCCTTCTCAGCAAGGTCACGTTCCGCATCAAGCGGGTTTGTACATGTTGGATGCTTACAAACTTAAAATGCCAGGAACTCCAGACAAAAAAACCTTAGAAAATCAAGCTTGGGTTGGTCGCCCGAAAGCTGCGGTGGAAGTTTCTTATGCCAATCACACAGGTTTTGAGGCTTGTCGTTTTGAACATTTGGCTTCTACTGGTTTAGATTACCATAAAGGCGTTCATGATAATTCCATCAAAGGAAATCTCTTTAAAGATATTGGGGGAACAGGTATTCAAGCAGGTGTTTTTGCAGATGAAGCCACCGAAATACATATTCCTTATAATCCTTCTGATGAAAGAGAAATTTGTACAAACTTGCTGATTAGCAATAATTTAATTTCTGATGTTACGAACGAAGATTGGGGTGCTGTTGGTATCGGAGCAGGTTTTGTAAGAGGCATCAATATCGAACACAATGAAATTTCAGACGTATCATATTCTGGTATAAGTATGGGCTGGGGCTGGACAAAAACCATCAACGCCATGAAAAATAATTATATTTCAGCCAACAAAATTCATCATTATGCCAAACACATGTACGATGTTGCGGCAATTTATACTTTGTCTGCTCAGCCCGGTTCTGTCATTTCCGAAAACTATGTCGATAGCATTTACAAAGCTCCTTATGCACATATCCCTAACCATTGGTTTTATTTATATACCGACGAAGGCTCCTCTTATTTTACGATAAAAGATAATTGGAGTCCTTCAGCAAAATTTCTGCAAAATGCCAACGGCCCGGGAAATACTTGGCAAAATGACGGGCCGCAAGTAGCAGACAGCATCAAAGTAAAAGCGGGAATTCAGAAAGAATATTCCTATTTATTAAAAGACAAAAAGCAAGCAGATAAGTACTGGGAAATCAATGTTGAAAAACCAGTTATTGTAGAATTAATCACTCAAAACGGGCAGACGATAGACCGAAAAAAACTAGATGAAATACTCTTGAAAAGTAAGGTTTCGCAAGAAGCATTATTTCAATGGGAAAACCATTTAGTGATTTTTGATAAAGTACAAGATGTGTATTTGTTGCGAGAAAGACTGAAAAATGCTTTTCCAAAAGTACAAATTAAAACTTATGATGATTTGTTTTATGAGTTCAATCAAGAAAAATGTAAAAATGGAAAGTCGGCAAAAGAATGGTCGCACACAATACTCACAGCCAATTTAGTAGCTGATACTACTTTGCAAAAAGAGTATCTGACGTATCATAAAACCCAGTTTACAAAGTGGCCAGAAGTATCACAAGGTTTTTGTAATGCCGATTTTCAACAATTATTAATTTATAAAAATGGCAGACAATTGATGTTGGTCATCAGTATTCCTAAAGGTGAAAATTTGGATAAACTCAATCCTAAAACGATAGAAAATAATCCTAAAATGGTAGAATGGAATAAGTTAATGACTAAATATCAAGAAGGAATTTTAGGTACAAAAAAAGGTGAAACGTGGGTTTTTCTGAAACCAGCGGGTAATTAAAAATTAGATTCTCAAAATTAAAAATAGCAATACAAATGTTGAAATTAGGAATTTTAGGTTTAGGAGAAGGAAGAAGTACGATGTCGGCAGCTTTGGCAAGTACAAAATTAGAACTGGTAAAAGTATGCGACCGCAACATTGATTTGTGTAAGCAAAGAGCCAAAGAATTTGACTTTCATAATTATACAACTGAATATCAAGATTTATTAGACGATAAAAGCATTGATATTATCGCCATTTATACGCCCGATAAATTTCATGCAGAACATACCAAACAAGCTTTATTGCATGGAAAACACGTTGTTTGCACAAAACCTTTTATTGATGATTTATCGAAAGCAAAAGAATTAATAGAGCTTTCGGAAAGTACTGGCAAAAAAGTATTTGTAGGACAAAGCTCACGCTTTTTTGAACCGATGAAAAAGCAAAGAGCCGACTTTGAAGCAGGATTAATCGGCGAATTAATCACGATTGAAGGCTATTATCATGCCGACCACAGATGGTTTTTAGACAAAGGTTGGTCGCTAGAAAATGCTTTTAAATGGCTTTATGGTGGTTTGAGCCATCCTGTAGATTTTATCAGATGGTATTTGCCAAACATTGAAGAAGTAATGGGTTATGGTATGTTGAGTTCAAACGGTCTGAAAGGAGGTTTGAAAAATGCTGACACCATGCACTTTATTTTTAAAGCAACAGATGGAAGGATTGCCAGAGTAAGTGGTGCTTATACTGGCCCCGTTCAGCCAGTGGTACGAGATAGTGAAATGAGCTGTATTTTAAGAGGAACAGAAGGCTGTAGCCAAGCCGATTATATGGATTTGCGTTATGCGGTAACTACAAACACAGGAGAAGAAATTGTACAAACGTGGGAGCATAAACTAAAACATTACTTCCGTTTTGAAGGGAAAAGTCACCATGCTGGCGAGTATCAAAATTATTTAGAATACTTTGCAGACTGTCTTGAAAGTGGTAAAACGGCTTATCCAAACATCAAAGAAGGTGTTGGAACTGTAGCTCTTTTGCAGGCAATGGATAAATCTTTACAAACAGGTTTACCCGTAAAAATTGCCGATGTATTGGCAACGCATCAATTAAGTGCAGACATTTTAAATAATCATAGATAATGGGAAGCATTGTAGAACGCCTAACCATTTTAGATTATAGCATCGTTGTTGCCTACTTGGTGATATTGATTGTTATTGGTTATAGAGCAAGTTTTTCAGACAAATCTGATAAAGAAGAAACCTTATTTTTAGCCAATAAATCATTGGGTTGGTCAAGTATTGGCTTTAATATGTGGGGGACGAATGTTGGTCCTTCTATGTTGCTAGCTTTTGCCAGTATCGGTTACAGCACAGGAATCGTAGCCGTTAATTTTGATTGGTACGCTTTTGTATTTTTATTTTTGCTGGCAATTGTTTTTGCACCAAAATACTTGGCAGCGAATGTAAGTACCATGCCAGAATTTATGGGAAAACGTTATGGAGATTCTACCCAAACAATTTTAGCTTGGTATGCCTTGATTAAAATTTTAATCTCTTGGTTATCATTGGGTTTGTTCGCTGGTGGGTTTTTGGTCAGACAAATTTTGGGCATTCCTATGTGGCAATCTGTGATTGTTTTGGTATTATTTGCTGGGCTTTTTGCTTTTGCTGGTGGACTCAAAGCCATTGCTAAAGTAAATGTTTTTCAAATGATTTTACTGATTGCTGTTTCGCTGACGCTTACTGTTTTGGGTGTTATCAAAGTTGGTGGAATTTCCAAAGTATATCATAGCGTTCCTGCTGATTATTGGACGTTAATTCATCCCGCAAGCGACCCAAAATATCCTTGGTATGCCATTTTATTGGGTTATCCAGTAGCGGCGGTGGCTTTTTTTTGTACCGACCAAGCAATGGTTCAATCGGTATTGGGAGCGAAAAATTTGGAACAAGGTCAATTAGGCGTAAACTTTATCGCTTGGCTTAAAATACTTTCTTTGCCTTTATTTATCTTGACGGGGATTTTATGCTACATACTTTTTCCAAATTTAAAAGACCCATCTGAAGCTTATATGACGATGGTGACGAATCTTTTCCCACCCGGCATGAATGGTTTGGTCATCGTTGTGCTGATTGCAGTACTTGTCGGAACAATTGGTTCTTCACTCAATTCTTTAAGTACAGTTTTTACGATGGATGTGTATTTGAAGAAAATCAATCCTCAAGCTACTAATAATGAAATTATCAGGGTTGGTCGTATGACGGTAATTGCGGGTTGTTTTTTTGCTATCATGATGGCTTTGGCAATTGACAGCATCAAAGGCTTAAATTTATTCGATGTTTTTCAATCGGTTTTGGGTTTTATTGCGCCACCTTTAGCTGTTGTTTTTTTGTTAACTGTTTTCTGGAAAAGAACGACCAAGAAAGCCGTAAACTTCATACTTTCGGTTGGTTCAGTGTTTAGTTTGGGTGTAGGAGTAATGTATCTCTGGGTTTTTACGCCTGATAAATATCCTATTTGGCCGCATTATCTGTTACTTTCTTTTTTCATTTTTGCCTTTTTAACGGTGTTGGCTATCATTATTTCATTGTTAGATAAAGTACCAACTGTTTATCTGGCAACTTTAGAGGAACAAAATAGCATTGAAAAACCAAGTAAAAAAGTATGGATTTCGTGGCTTTTATTAACGATTGTCATGATTGGACTTTACCTTTTTTTTAACTAATGAAAATTCAATATTAAAATGATGAAAATACTTTCCACCAAAATTTCTCTCAAAACAAAGCTGTTAGCTTTTTTGATTTTCCTGACTTTTTGTTCGCCTACTTTGGCACAAAATCAAGCTACTTGGATTTGGTATCCGGGTGATTTTGAAGTTTGGTTGAGTAACAAAATGCAAAATCGTAGAACAGAACGTGGTTCGTTTTTCCCGCCATTTTGGAAATTGGATAGTCATTACAATTTAGTTGATTTTCATAAAGATTTTGATTTACCTGTTGCAGAAGAAGTTTTACTGGCTGTGGAAGGACAATTCAATGTGAAAATTGATGGAAAAGCGATTGCAGGTTTTCCGAAAAAAATTATTGTACCTGCTGGAAAACATAAAATAAGTTTAAAAGTATTTTGTCAAGACCGTGTTCCTGCCATTTTTGTGCAAGGCAAAAAAGTAGTTTCTGATGCTTCTTGGCTCGTTACTTTTGAAGATAAAGAGTGGATTGACGAAACAGGAAAAGCTTCTGATCAATCTGGTACAAAATGGCTCAATGCGGGTTTCTGGAATTTTAATTCAGCTTTAACGCCACCTTCAAAATTCAAATTAGATACCAAAATTCAGCAAGCTGTAAAAACAGAAAGAAAAACCCAAAGCCTTTTATTGGACTTTGGCAAAGAGACTTTTGGTTTTATCAAATTGCAAGGTTTAAAAGGAAAAGGGAAACTGAAAATTTACTACGGAGAATCTAAAGAAGAAGCGTTGGCGACTGAAACGTGCGAGACTTTAGACGAAATAGAAGTAAATGAAGCCAAGAAAAAAGACATGTCGATGGAGCTTTCAAAAGCTTTTCGTTTTGTGAATGTTCAATTTGAGGCTGGCGTTTCTCTTGATGGAGTGTCAATGTTGTATGAGTTTTTACCTGTAGCCGACCGTGGCGGTTTCCGTTGCTCTGACGAACAAATCAATAAAATTTACGATGTTTCAAACTATACTTTTCATCTAAATACTCGTGAGTTTTTCATTGACGGAATTAAGCGTGATCGCTGGATTTGGTCGGGCGATGCTTATCAAAGTTATTTGATGAACTATTATTTATTGTTCGATTCTCCTTCGGTTACTCGTACTTTATTGGCACTCAGAGGAAAAGACCCCGTGACAAGTCACATCAATACCATCATGGATTATACTTTTTATTGGTTTATCGGTATCAACGATTATTATCAATATACGGGCGACAAAACTTTTATACAACAGTTTTATCCAAGAATGCAAAGTTTGATGGATTATTGTTTGTCAAGAAGAAATAGCAATGGCATGATGGAAGGCTTAACGGGCGATTGGGTTTTTATCGATTGGGCAGAAGGTTTAAGTAAAAAAGGAGAAGTAAGTTTTGAGCAATTGCTTTTGGCGAGAAGCTTAGAGACGATGGCAACTTGTGCCAATATTGTAAACGATACCAAAAATGAGGAAAAGTACAAACAATTGGCAACGGAGCTAAAAGCAAAACTTTTCACCAATTATTGGAACAACGAAAAACACGCTTTGGTGCATAGCCGAGTAGATGGAAAGCAAACCGAAAATGTAACTCGTTATGCCAATATGTTTGCCATTTTCTTTAATTATCTCGACGAAGCTAAAAAGCAAGATGTAAAAACGCATGTACTTTTGAACGATAAAATTCAGAAAATAACAACGCCATATATGCGTTTTTATGAATTAGAGGCACTTTGTGCTTTGGGCGAACAAAGTTATGTATTGAAAGAAATGAAAGATTATTGGGGCGGAATGTTGAAGTTAGGTGCTACTTCTTTCTGGGAAGAATACAATCCCAACAAAAAAGGGGAGGAACATTATGCCATGTATGGTCGCCCGTTTGGGAAAAGCCTTTGTCATGCTTGGGGAGCAAGTCCAATTTACTTATTTGGAAAATATTTCCTAGGTGTAAAACCTACTTCTGCCGCCTATAAAACCTATTTAGTAGAACCACAATTAGGCGGTTTACAATGGATAGAAGGAAAAGTACCAACACCCGACGGCGATGTAAAAGTATATTGTAGCACCAAGCAAATCAAAGTAACTGGGGCTGCTGGTGTAGGAACGTTAAGATTTAAAAGTAAAATAAAGCCAAGCAGCAAAGATGGAGAAATTAAAGCTTTGGCAAACGATATGTATGAGTTGACGCTTGAAAAAGGGAAGACTTACGAAGTATTTTATGGGTTATAATATTTAGGAATATTGATTAAAAACGGGCGAATTTTCGTCCGTTTTTTTATTGCCAATGCTCAAGAGAAATTTGGTAATATGAAGATTTGTGTTGAAAAGTTCTTTCCTAACAGATTTGAAATCTTTTTTATCAAAAAAGCATTGTCATTTAGATAGGATAAAATTGTATAATAGTTAGAAAAAATGATAGAGTAAAAAACCTAGCTTTAACAATAAATTTGTAACATTATTTTGGGCAAGTTGAATTTTATTAATACTTTATTGAATTTTTCTTAAAAGCAAAAAGGCTATCCAATTGTTTTATCCATACATCAACTCATTTCTATGAATAAGTTTTTGAAATATATTATCCTTAACCTGCTCATTTGCTGTAGCTTCAGTGCAGCAACATTCGCTGAGATAATTCCACAAAAAAAGCGTTTAGCTACAATTTTAGTAACGGATTCTAGTCAAATTCGTATCAAATTTGGTGTAGAGAAACTTCGTTCGGCTTTAACAACAATTGGCTATGAAGTAAAGATTAAACCTGTTTCAAATACCAAAGAAACTGAGAATGTCATCGTTGTAGGTACTTTATCAGATGAAAAGCTTCAAAATATACTTTCTTTATACAATCTTGACAATAAAAAGGATTTAGGGAAAGAAGGTTTCTCCATTTCAAAAACGATTAATAAACCCATGTTGATTGTTGGAAAAGATGCTTCTGGGATTTTGTATGGTTGTTTGGAATTGGTAAATCAAATCAAAGAAACAGGGAAATTATCCGAACAAATCAATATCAGCGAACAGCCAGAAATGGTTTTGCGTGGTACTTGTATCGGTTTACAGAAACCTACTTTATTGCCAGGAAGAGGCACTTACGAATATCCATACACGCCCGAAAGTTTTCCTTGGTTTTATGATAAAGCCATGTGGATTCAGTATTTAGACATGATGGTTGAAAACCGTTATAATTCTTTGTATTTATGGAATGGACATCCTTTTTCATCTTTGGTGAAATTAAAAGAGTATCCTTATGCGGTAGAAGTTGATGATGAAACTTTTAAAAAGAATGAAGATATTTTCCGTTTTTTAACCCAAGAAGCCGATAAAAGAGGCATTTGGGTGATTCAAATGTTTTACAATATTATCATTCCGAAACCTTTTGCCGAAAAAAATCATCTTGAAACACAAGACCGAAACCGTCCGATTATTCCCATTATTGCTGATTATACTCGTAAATCTATCGCCGCTTTTGTTGAAAAATATCCAAATGTTGGTTTGCTAATTACTTTGGGTGAAGCCATGGAAGGCGTTGGTCAGGATGATGTTGATTGGTTTACAAAAACTATTATTCCGGGCGTGCAAGACGGTTTGAAGGCAATCGGACAAACAACAGAACCGCCAATTGTTTTGCGTGCACACGATACCGATGCACCAAGAGTAATGAAAGAAGCATTGCCTTTGTACAAGAATTTATTCACGATGGCAAAATTCAACGGAGAAGCCTTGACCACTTATACGCCAAGAGGTTCTTGGGCTGAATTACATAGGAAATTGAGTAGAATCGGAACTGTTCACGTAGAAAATGTACATATTTTAGCCAATCTTGAGCCTTTCCGCTACAGCTCGCCCGACTTTATCCAGAAATCGGTTTTGGCGATGCACAGTATTTATGAAGCCAATGCTTTGCATTTGTATCCACAAGCCTCTTATTGGGATTGGCCTTTTACGGCTGATAAAGCAGACAAGCGTTTATTGCAGGTTGACCGTGATTGGATGTGGTACAAAACTTGGGCAAGATACGCTTGGAATTCAAATAGAAAACGTGAAAATGAAGTAAACTATTGGGGAAAAGAATTGGCTAAAAAGTACGGTTTACCGCAAGAAAAAGCCAAAAATGTATTGACTGCCGTAGAAGAAACAGGAGAAATTTCTCCGAAATTACTTCGTCGTTATGGCATTACAGACGGGAATCGTCAAACACTTACTTTGGGAATGTTGATGACACAATTCATTAATCCATTCCGTTATGGTTTATTCACGATGTTGTATGAATCGGAAGCACCTGAAGGTGAAATGATTATAGAATATGCTGAAAAAGAATGGAAAAATGAAAAACATATTGGCGAAACGCCTGTAAGAGTAGCGGATGAAGTAGTGGAACATGGTAAAAAAGCCGTTGAAGCCATTGATAAAGCTGCCAAATTTGTGACAAAAGATAAAACAGAGTTTGCTCGTTTGAAAAATGATACTTATTGCTACAATGCGATGGCGAATTTTTATGCAGAAAAAGTAAGAGCGAGTCTTTCGATACTTCGTTATAAATATTCAAATGATGTGAAAGATTTAGAAAAAGCCTTACCGCTTTTGCAAAGTAGCGTAAATCATTTTTCGGATTTAGTAAAATATACTAAAAATTCGTACTTGTATGCCAACAGTATGCAAACCAAACAACGCAAAATTCCGATGCGTGGTGTGGATGCAACTTTTATTCATTGGGAAGAAATGTTGCCAGTTTATCAAAAAGAATTAGCTCGTTTTAAGTTTTCAATTGATTCGCTGAAGTCTCAAAAAAATGTTTCAGTAAAACAACCAATTCTCTTTGAAAGTGTGGATGTAAAAGTTTCATCAGGGATAGAAGGGTTTTATCAAAATGAAAAAGTTCAGCAAGTATTTACAGATACTTTATCGGCAATTACTGATTTAGCCGTTCAATTAAAGCAATTAAAAGGCTTGAAATTTAGTAGAGAAAAGCAACAAACAGTTGGAACAAGTTTGACATTTACAACGACAGAACCTGTAAAACTTTTAGTGGGCTTTTTCAATGATAAAAATCGTAAATTCTTGCAAGCACCTGAATTAGAAACAGATGCAAGTGCTAATGATTATGGTCAGTCGGAAATTAAGATTTCAAATGCAGTATTGATTGCAGGATTTCCAGCGGTAAATATTCATGCTTACTCTTTCAAAGCTGGCACGCATACTTTGAATTTAGGAAAAGGAGCTTGTTTGGTTTTAGGTTTTATGAAAGGCAATCAAGAAATTCCAATTTCAGATGCAGGTTTAGCAGGAAATAACAAAAATATTGATTGGCTATTTGAGTAATAGATTTTAATTCCTCCCACATAAACCTTATAGGTTTAAAGGTTCAAAAAATGAAATACAAATCAAATCTTATCACCATACTTTTACTCTTTGTAATAAGTAATACTTTCGCCCAAAAAGCAAATATTTTATCGACAGATAAACTTAAAAATTTTGTCACAGAATTTAACGCCTCAGACGACGAAGCAGTCGTAAACTTTGTGCCAAATGCCCAATCTTTCGAATGGCTTTCCCAGAATATTCCACTTTTTGAATGTCCAGATTCTGTCATTCAAAAAGTATATTATTATCGTTGGTGGGCATTGCGTAAGCATCTCAAACAAACGCCAGATGGCTTTATTTTCACGGAATTTATCACCAAAGTAAATCACGCAGGCAAGCACAATGCCGTAAGTAGTGCTTTGGGACATCATATTTATGAAGGACGTTGGTTGCGTAATCAGCAATATATCAATGAATATACTTCCTTCTGGTTGGATGTTGATCCGAAGCATACCGTTCAGCGTTTTCATGGTTTTAGTAGCTGGATTGACGATGCCGTTTACAATCGTTATTTGGTCAATTTGGATAAAGCTTTTATCGAAAAAAATCTTTTGACATTAGAGGCAGATTACAGAAAATGGGAAGTAGAAAAGCAATTGCCTAATCAACTTTTCTATCAATTTGATGTAAAAGATGCGATGGAAGAATCTATCAGCGGTGGTAGAAAAGAAAAAAATATTCGTCCGACTATCAATAGTTATATGTACGGAAATGCCAAAGCTTTAGTAGCAATGGCGAAATTAGTGCAGAATGATACTTTAGCCCAAAAATATGAAGCAAAAGCAACTGAGCTTAGAAAATTGGCAATTGATAATCTTTGGGATGAAAAAGCTAGTTTTTTCAAAGTAAAACTTGAAAAGACAAATGGATTTTCGGATGCTCGTGAAGCCATAGGGTTTATTCCTTGGTACTTTAATTTGCCAGATGATAAAGCCAATATTGCCAAAGCCTGGAATCAATTGATTGATACAACAGGTTTTAAAGCACCTTGGGGACTTACTACCGCCGAACGTCGTCACCCATTATTTAGAACGCATGGTTCTGGTCACGGTTGTGAATGGGATGGTCCACTTTGGCCTTATGCCACTACGCAAACCTTAAAAGGCTTATCGAATTTGTTGACAAATTATAAAAATCATGGAGCAATGAATGCTCAAGTTTTTTACGATGAATTACACAAATATGCCAACTCGCATCAAATGAACGGCAAATTGTATCTAGGAGAGTATCAGGATGAAAAAAATGGAGAATGGTTGAAAGGTGATAATCCAAGAAGTAAGTTTTATAATCACTCAAGTTTTGCAGATTTGATTATCAATGATTTGGTTGGATTAAAGCCAAGAGCAGATAATATTCTTGAAATCAAACCATTAATTCCTGAAAAGCAATGGGATTGGTTTTGTTTAGATAATGTTTTTTATCACGGAAAAAACCTGACAATTCTTTGGGATAAAACAGGAAAAAAATACGGAAAAGGAAAAGGTTTCATGGTATTTGTTGATGGAAAACAAATTGCTAAAGCTAAAAAATTAAAACAATTGAAAGGGAGTTTTTAAGTTTATGAGTTCATGAGTAAAAAGTTTATGAGTAAATTTTATTCTTTTATCGAATAATCTACTCATAAACTCTAAACTCATAAACTCTAAACTCATAGACTCATAAACCCGAAACTCATGAACTTAAAAAGCCTTGCTCTTTTCATTTTCTTACCATTGCTAACCAATGCTCAAGCTTATAAACTTTGGTACAAAAAGCCTGCGGAAAAATGGACGGATGCTTTGCCAATTGGAAATGGAAGACTTGGTGCAATGGTTTTTGGAGGTGTTGAAAAAGATAGAATTCAGTTCAATGAAGAAACACTTTGGACGGGTGAACCACGTAATTATAACCATCCAGATGCTGCTAAATACTTAGGCAAAATCCGACAATTATTACAAGAAGGAAAGCAAAAAGAGGCAGAACAATTGGCGGAAGCAACATTCATGGGAACCAAAAGTAACGAAGGGAAACGTGAAGAATGGTTAGCTGAAGTTCGTCGATTAAAAGATATTTCTGGAAATCCAGCCACAGAAGATTTTGATGATTCAGCTTGGAAAACGATTAAAGTGCCAACTTATGAAGGTTGGGAAACCGTAGGGTTTGAAGGTTTAGACGGTGCAGTTTGGTTCAAAACCACTTTCGATTTACCTGAAAACTGGAAAGGTAAAAACCTGATTTTGGATTTAAACAGAGTACGGGATCAAGATTTCACTTATATCAATGGAAAATTAATTGGCAATACCAATAATACAGACGTCAGAAAGTATGTAATTCCTGCTGAAGTACTGAAAGTAGGAAAAAATAGCATCGCCATTCAAGTAATAAATTATTTTGACAAAGGCGGAATTGCGGGTTACAAAGACACGACTCGCCACATCGGAATTTATCCAGTGAATGAAAATGGAGTACAAAGAATTTCTTTGGTAAAAGATTGGAAATACTTTATTCAAAACGATGAACCACCAGCCGTTGGGAAATATCAAGCAGATTATCAGCCTTTTGGAGATTTGTTCCTTGATTTTAAAGGACTTGGAAATATTAGTAATTACCAAAGAGAATTATCGCTTTCAGAAGCCATTGCCAAAACAAGTTTTACTTCAAAAGGCATTCAATTTACGAGAGAATACTTTGCCAGCGAACCCGACCAAGCCATTGTTATTCACCTTTCTGCCAGTCAGTTAAAAAGTATCAGTTTTGAGGCAAGTTTTAGTAGTCCGCATAAAAAGTATATTGTTCGTCAGCTTGATAAACATACTTTAAGTTTATCTGTAGCGGTTAGAAATGGCGTTTTAAAAGGAGAAAGTAGGCTATTGATTCAAGCGAAAAACGGAAAAATTTCGATAGAAAATAATAAGATTTCAGTCGAGAATGCTGATGAAGTAAGCTTATATTTGGTAGCCGCTACAAATTTTATTGATTATAAAAACACTTCGGGAAATCCTGTTGCTATTTGTCAGCAAAGACTAGCCAGTATTCAAAAAAGTAAGCTTGCTACTTCGCAAAATTTTGCCAAAATCAAGCAAAAACATTTAAAAGAGTATCAACAATATTACAATACTTTTTCGATTGATTTTGGAAAAGATAAGTACGAAAACCTTCCAACCGACGAAAGAATACAGCAATTTCAACATCATTCAGACCCATCATTTGCAGCATTATATGTTCAGTACGGTCGCTATTTGTTGATTGCTACTTCAAGATTAGGTACACATCCAGCCAATTTGCAAGGCATTTGGAATGATTTGCTTACGCCACCTTGGGGAAGTAAATACACCACTAACATCAATGCAGAAATGAATTATTGGCCAGCAGAAGTACTAAATCTTTCACCTATGCACGAATCACTTTTTAAGATGATTGATGAATTGGCAAAAAATGGTGAAGAAACTGCTAAAACTCATTACAATGCACGTGGTTGGTTGGTGCATCATAACACAGATATTTGGCGGGGAACTGCACCCATCAATGCGTCAAATCATGGTATTTGGGTAAGTGGTGGCGGATGGTTGAGTCAACATCTTTGGGAACATTATTTGTTTACGCAAGATAAAAATTTCTTAAAAAACAAAGCATATCCTATCATGAAAGGAGCGGCTGAATTTTTTGTTGATTTTCTAGTAAAAGACCCAAAAACGGGTTGGTTAATCAGTACGCCAGCTAATTCTCCAGAGAATGGTGGCTTGGTGGCTGGACCAACGATGGATCATCAGATTATTAGAAATCTGTTTAAAAACTGTATTGAAGCGAGTAAAATATTGAATTTAGACGAGAAATTTCGGGATACTTTATTGACAAAATATAAGCAGATAGCACCCAATCAAATTGGGAAGTACGAACAATTACAAGAATGGTTGGAAGATAAAGACGATAGCACCAACAAACATCGCCATGTTTCGCATTTATGGGGTGCGCATCCCGGAAATGATATTACTTGGGAAGAGTCTCCAGAAATGATGAAGGCGGCTAGACAATCCTTAATTTATCGTGGAGATGAAGGAACAGGGTGGAGTTTAGCTTGGAAAATCAATTTTTGGGCAAGATTCAAAGATGGTGACCATGCCATGAAAATGATTAAAATGTTGATTCGTCCTGCCAGTGGTGCTGGCGGTTCTTATGTCAATTTATTTGATGCACATCCACCTTTTCAAATTGATGGAAACTTTGGTGGTTCAGCTGGTATTGCCGAAATGCTTTTGCAAAGTCATACAAAATACATAGATATTTTCCCCGCTTTACCCACTGATTTACAAGAAGGAAACGTGAAAGGCATTAAAGCAAGAGGTGGTTTCGAATTAGATTTTACTTGGAAAAATGGGAAGTTGACAAAACTAAATATTCTTTCAAAAGCAGGAGAACATTGTTATTTGAGATACGGAAAGAAGGAAATAGATTTCAAAACGACAATAGGGAAAGTTTATACATTTAATGGTGAATTGAAATAATGAAAAGATGCTTTTATAGTTTATTTTGTTTGACTTTTTTGCTGTTGAATTCAACGCAGCTCAAAGCACAAACACTTCTTCGGAAAGATATTTCATTAGATAATAATTGGTTTACAGTTGCTAAAGATTCGCTTGATAATTTTTCAGGTTTTGAAACGAGTACTTTTTCTGTCAAAAATTGGAAAAAAGTAAATGTGCCACATAATTGGGATCAATACGAAGGTTATCGCCGAATGCTTCATGGCAATAAACATGGTTATGCGTGGTATCGTAAAACGTTTAAAGTACATGAACTCAAAAATGGGAAGCGTTTTTTTCTGTATTTCGAAGGTGTAAGTTCTTATGCAAGCGTTTGGCTGAATGGTAAAAAAGTAGGTACTCATGCAGGCGGAAGAACAACTTTTACTTTGGATGTGACGGATGTTGTTCTGACTCAAAACCAAGAAAATACTTTGGCAGTTCGTGCTGACCATCCAGCGAATATTCAAGATTTACCTTGGGTTTGTGGTGGCTGTTCTCCAGAACGGGGTTTTTCGGAAGGCTCGCAACCGATGGGCATTTTTCGTCCAGTGCATTTAGTCATTACGAATGAAGTACGGATTCAACCTTTCGGAATTCATATTTGGAATGATTCTACTGCTTCTGAAAAATCTGCTTTATTGCATCTTTCTACAGAAATTAAAAATTATGGGAATAAGCCTAAATCACTGATAATCCTGAATGAATTATTCAATAAAAATGGAGAGAAAGTAAGTGAAGTAAGTTCAAAAATCATGCTTGCTTTCAATGCCGTTGCTAATATCAATCAGCAATTTCCTGAAATTAAAAATCCCATCCTTTGGTCGATTGAGAATCCGTATTTGTATCAAGTACGCACTAAAATCATTGAAAATGGTAATTTGATTGATGAAATAAAGACATACTATGGCATTCGTACCATCAGTTGGCCAATTGGTAGAAAAGGTGCAAAACAGTTTTTATTGAATGGAAAGCCTGTTTTTATCAATGGCATTGCAGAATATGAACACCTGATTGGGAATAGTCATGCCTTTAGCAAAGAGCAAATTCATGCCAGAGTACAACAAATTAAAGCGGCTGGTTTCAACGCCTTTCGGGATGCACATCAACCTCATAATTTGCGTTATCAGCAATATTGGGACGAATCGGGAATTTTGTGGTGGCCACAAATGGCTGCACATGTTTGGTACGATACGCCTGCTTTCAGAGAAAATTTTAAAACACTTTTAAAAGATTGGATTAAAGAACGTCGAAATAGTCCTTCGATTGTACTTTGGGGTTTAGAAAACGAAAGTACTTTGCCCGAAGATTTTGCTAAAGAATGTACGGAATTGATTCGTCAGTTAGACCCAACGGCTTCTTCACAAAGAAAAGTAACGACCTGCAACGGAGGGAAAGGAACAGATTGGGACGTTCCGCAAAACTGGACAGGTACTTATGGTGGTGACCCGAATTTGTATGGGGAAGACGTTGAAAGACAAGTCTTAATTGGTGAATACGGTGCTTGGCGAACCATAGATTTACACAAAAATCAAGGTTTCAGCGAAGACAAAATGACCAATTTGATGGAACTGAAAGTACGTTTGGCGGAAGCTGCAAAAGACAAAACGACGGGACATTTCTTTTGGTTGTTCAATTCACATGATAATCCTGGAAGAGTACAAGGCGGAGAAGGTTTGCGAGAAATCGACCGTGTTGGTCCTGTAAATTATAAAGGCTTATTAACACCTTGGGAAGAACCATTAGATGTTTTTTATATGTTTCGGGCAAATTATGCTTCTAAAATAAAAGAGCCGATGGTGTATATTTCTTCGCATACTTGGGCAGACCGTTGGACGAAAACTGGCAAAAAAGACAGTATTGTTGTGTATTCTAATGCTGATGAAGTAGAGTTATTTAACGACGTCAATCATGTTTCGCTCGGAAAAAGAAAACGAAATGGCATTGGTACACATTTTCAATGGGATGGCGTAGATATTCAATACAATGTTTTGTATGCGGTGGCTTATGTAAATGGAAAAGCTGTAGCAAAAGATTATATCGTACTCAATCATTTACCGAAAGCTCCACATTTTCAGCAGTTTTATTCGACTAAGCAAGAAGTAATGAGTGCCAAAAAAGACTATCAATATTTGTACAGAGTAAATTGTGGTGGAAATAAGTACATTGACCATCAAGGAAATAAATGGTTAGCCGACCAGCATAAAACCGACAAAAATACTTGGGGTTCAAGTTCTTGGGCAGATGATTTTAAAGGAATGCCAAGTTTTTTTGCTAGTCAAAGAAAAACCAATGACCCAATTGCTGATACGCAAGATTGGCAATTATTTCAGACATTTCGTTATGGACGTGAAAAATTGAAGTATCATTTTAATGTTCCAGACGGAGAATATTTGGTAGAATTGTATTTTACTGAACCTTGGCTTGGCACAGGTGGTGGAATGAATTGTTCGGCTTGGCGTTTATTTGATGTTTCAGTAAACGAACAAACGGTTTTGAAAAATGTAGATATCTGGAAAGAAGTGGGACACGATGGAGCATTGAAAAAAACAGTGAAAGTAAAAATTAAAGGAGGTCGATTAGTGATTTCATTCCCGAATGCCAAGGCTGGGCAAGCACTTATTTCAGCCATTGCGATTGCTAGTTTGGATAAAAAATTAATTACAGTTGCCCAAAATTCAGGCTTGATTCAAATAAAAGAAGCAAATGCTGATACAAAAATGCAATATTGGTTGGATACAGGCGATAAAGTATATGCAGACGATAAAGCACAGTTTACTTCATTGCCTTCTAATTTGTACAGTGCAACATCCCTACAGTTTTCCAAAAATGAGAACACAGAAAAGCTTACATTTACAGCCACAGAAAATATTGATGTTTTTGTAGCTGTGCCAACATCAATCATTCAAAAACCAAATTGGCTTAATGGTTTTGAAGAAACGGGTTCGTTCATCGAAAGTACTTCTCAAAACAATATAGCTTATAAAGTTTTAAGAAAACGCTTATCGCTAGGAGAGGAGCTAACGCTGGGTAAAAATCCAGAGAATTCCGAACATTACTTGTTGATGATTAACCAAAGTAGTACCATTGAACCAGCTTATGATTTAAAAACCGTAAAAAGTTATAAAGCCACAGAAGCTAAATTGCTAGGAGGTGCCGTGAAAGAAATATTGATGGAAAAAGAAAGAGTATCTTTCAAAAAGCCATCTGGCGATGCTTTAGAATGGACAATTTCAGTGGGTGTTGCCGATACTTATTCGTTAACGATAAAGTATCATAATTCAAGTGATAAAGTTTTGCAGGCAAGGTTAGCGATTGTTGCAACGAATGGAACTGTGATAAAAAAAGGAGATTTAATATCTTTCCCGCCTTCCAAAAAAGGTAAATGGAGTTATTACAATACAAGTACTGGAACAATGATTAATGCAGGAACTTATCAAATAAAATTGATGGCTGAAGATGCTGAAAATCTAAGCATTGATGCTATTGATGTGCAATAAATTGCTGATTTGTCTAAAAAGTTGGCAAAAATTTTCAGAAGAAGATAATATCGTATAATACAAAAGAAAAATCCTATAAATAATCAGAGAAATACTACTGTATATTTGTCCTGTTGAATATGGAACAAAACACAGTTTTATAATCATACAATCCCGATTTAGCATACATGAAAAACCTTCCATTTTTTGATTTAGCCATCATTATTATTTACCTGATAGGGATGGTTTTGGTAGGGTTTTATTTTTCGAGAAAGAATAAAAACGCTGAACAATTTACAACAGCCTCTGGCAAAATTCCGGGTTGGGCAATCGGAGCATCTATCTATGCTACTTTCTTGAGTAGTAACACATTTTTAGGTGTACCGGGCAAAGCTTTTGGTTCAAATTGGAATGCTTTTGTATTCAGTTTATCGATGCCTTTGGCGGCTTGGGTTGCGTCGAAATATTTTGTGCCTTTTTATCGAAATACGGGAGAAGTATCAGCTTATACGCACCTCGAACATCGTTTTGGTGCTTGGGCTAGAACTTACGCTGTTGTTTGTTTTTTATTGACACAATTGGCTAGAATGGGTTCTATATTTTTTGGAATCGCTCTTAGTTTACAGGCACTTACAGGTTATTCAATGGAAGTAATCATGTTAGTAATGGGCGTTTGTATCATTATTTACACCGTTTTAGGTGGAATTGAGGCAGTTATCTGGACAGAAGTAGTTCAGGCTGTGATAAAAACTTTTGGGGCAATCTTGATTTTGTATCTGATTATCAGTGAGATGCAAGGTGGAGTGGGTAAAATTATTGACATTGGAGTATCGAATAATAAGTTTAGTTTAGGCAGTTTTTCGCCTGATTTTGTAGATTCATCGTTTTGGGTGGTTTTGTTGTATGGTTTTTTTATCAACCTGAATAATTTTGGGATGGATCAAAATTATATTCAACGCTATCATACAACAACTTCGGTGAAGGAGGCTTCAAAATCACTATGGCTTTGTGTGTGGTTATATGTGCCAGCGTCTTTAATTTTCTTTGTGATAGGTGCATGTTTGTTTGCTTATTATCAAGTAAACCCAGAGCTGATTGAAGCCATAAAACACCAAGTTGCTCTTGAGCGATTGCCCAACGCATCGCCAACAGAAATTCAGGCAATGATGGCAACTTTACAACCAGCAGATTATGGCGATAAAGTAATGCCACATTTTATGGTAACGAAAATCCCAGCGGGATTAATGGGCTTAATTATTTCAGCTATTTTATCAGCAGCAATGAGTACCATTAGTTCAGGAATGAATTCATCGGCAACAGTTTTTTCTGTAGATATTTATCAACGATACATCAGTAAAAACAATAGCGAAAAGAAACAAATGAATTTACTCCACATCGCAACAGTAGTTTTTGGTTTGTTGGGAATGGGAACGGGAATTGCAATGATTGGCGTAAAAAGTATTTTAGATGTTTGGTGGCAATTATCAGGAATTTTTGCGGCGGGAATGTTAGGCTTATTTTTATTAGGAATTATCAGCCGTCAAACTAAAAACCATGAAGCTTTTTTAGCAACTATTATTGGGATTTTGGTCATTATTTGGATGACATTCTCTTCAAATTTGCCAGAAGAGTATGCTTTTTTAAGAAATACACTGCATAAAAATATGATTATCGTAATAGGAACACTAAGTATTTTCCTGACTGGAATTCTTATTACAAAACTGAAAAAACGAGCTTAAAAGATAATAATAAACTTTAATCATTATAAATTTTGGTGTAAACGGTAGCGTTTTACTCCCCGAATCTCTGTGTCCTTTTTTGTTCAGAAGTTAGTTTACGCTTGTGTTGAGCGTGTGACTTTGAACGTCTTTGGTGAAACAGATTATCTAATTTAAAAAAATGGAAAAATCGAGAAAAGGATTTATCCCAGTCATGCTTACGCCTTTTAATGACAATGGATATATTGATTTTGATGCTTTAACAAAACTCACAGAAATCTATTTAGAAGCTGGAGCGAGCGGTTTATTTGCTAATTGCTTGTCGAGTGAAATGTTTGAGCTTTCAGATCCAGAAAGAATACAATCAATAGAACACGTTATTAAAGTAGTGAATGGAGCAGTTCCCGTTGTAGCAACTGGCACTTTTGGCGGAGCAATCGAAAAACAAGCTGATTTTGTAAAAAGAGTAAACGATACTGGAACAGAAGCTGTCATCTTGATAACCAGTTTGTTAGCAGATGAAAATGAAGCCGATGAAGTATTTAATGAAAGAGTTTTTTCTTTATTAGATAAAACAGAAAAAATTCCAGTGGGCTTTTATGAATGTCCCGTTCCTTATAAAAGAGTACTTTCGCCTACACAATTAAAAGGTTTTGTAGAAACGGGAAGAGTAATTTATCACAAAGATACTTGTTTGGATATTGAACAAGTAAAAGAGAAAATTAAGCTGACTGAAGGATATAAATTTGGTTTGTATGATGCTTATATGGCTCATGCAGTGGATTCACTGAAAGCAGGTTCGGCTGGACTTTCTTGTATTCAAGGAAATTATTTTCCAGAATTGATTGTATGGCTTTGCGATAATTATGACGATGATTCTCAGCAAAGTGAAGTTGCCAGAGTACAACAATTTTTAATTGATAACATGGATGTAATGCACAACGTATATCCTATAGTTTCAAAATATTTCTTGCAAAAAAGAGGTTTAGATATTTCGACTTTTACTCGTAGGAAAGTAGGTAATTTCACGACTTCAATAACCAAAGAAATCGAAACGCTTTATAATAACTACGGACTTTTACAAGACGAATTAGACTTGAAAATGGCACTGAATTACTAAAACTGCCTAATTTAGAGCAATTTACTTTTCATTATTTTGTTCTTTGAGATTCTTCATCATTCTTTCACTACAGTCAACTTGTTTGCATTTACTGTAAAATGTGAGAGAATGATGAAGGATTTCACAATTAAAAAACTCTTCGACCATATTCTGAATATTCTGTATTCTTGGGTCACAAAATTCCGTAACTTTCTGACAATCAACACATACAATATGGTCGTGTTGACGTCTGGCATAAGCTTTCTCGTATCTTGAGGAGATTTTATTCCCAAATTGATGTTTGATAATTAAATCTGCTTCGACAAGTAACTCTAAGGTATTATAGACTGTAGCTCGGCTGACATGATAATTCAAATGTTTTAGAGCCAAATACAATTCATCTGCTTCGAAATGGTCATTTCTTTGGTAAATATGCTCAAGGATTGTTAATCGCTCATGCGTTTTGCGGTATCCTTTTGTATCAAGGAACTCCTGAAAAGATTTTTTAACGATACTGATATTCGATAATGCCATTCACTATTGATGATATAATTGATAGATTGTTTCCTTATAATTTTGAAAGGTGTAAAATATACTTAACACAAGCACACAAATCATGATTGTGTACTTGTGTTATATTCTTCATACTTGATTATTGTGTGAAATTAGACTAAATCTAAATAAAAAACAATAAGATTTAGTTGAAATTATTTTTCAATTGGCATAACATGAAATTAGAAAAAGTTGAATCTTAGGAAATCTATTCTTTGAAAAATACTTTTACTCTTTTATCCATCGCCAACTTGCAAGGTTTAGCAATAAACTACTAACAAATACAAAGCTTAGTAGGTTTAACTGTGATAAATCCAGTTTTGGACTCATGAATTCTTCTACTAAATGAGCCAAGTTTGCCAAGCTAAAAAGTATTGAAAGATAAAAGTTGATTTGACGTATGATTGGTTTTTCAATAAAAAGTATGAAAGTCACCAACATCATCGGTAATATTTCAAAGACAAATCTGATAATGGCGGCACTTGTTGGAACAACACCATTGGCATTTGGTCTTTTAATATCAACTCCATAAAAAAGTTCACCAACGTGATAATTGAAATGGAGAATCATACACACCACGAATAATATCCAAAGTGTTACTATCTTTTGTGAATTGTTCATTTGAGTAAAAAGGTTTATTTGCTTAGTTTAATGAAATGATTTGTCATTCCTCCTTTAGAGATATTAGTACTTTTTGTGGATTTCCCTGTAGCTGGGTCGTACACATAAAAGCCATTTAAACCCAAAGTCGTATTGTTTACATTGAAATAAAATTTGCCGTCATATTTATACGAAAATGGATAGGCATAAGCGGCAGTTAAAGGAATATCTTGAATAATACTGGCTGTTTTTGCATTCAAATCTAACTTTACCCAACGTTGGTCTGGGTCATTAAATACGCTATTTGATAATTCTTGATACTCCACGGCTGTAATTGTTCCGTTCGCCAATTTCCCTACTAATTCTAATACTCTTGCAGAATTTGATTGTCCAGACACTGCGGCAAAAGCAATTCCATTTTCATGATAAATTGTACCCATTGCTAATTGTACCAAGAGTGAGTTTAGCCCAATAGCATCGACAGGATTAAATTTATAAGTGGCGTCAAATTCTGTACTGTTTGCTGGAATTTTCAAAATTTGTGGACGAGAACGCTTGGCTGAATTGATACCGAGTTGATTATCTAGTCCATAAGAGCCTTGTGTTAGAATATAAATATTTCCAGTTTCATCTACCATATTATTTTCTAAACCTCTTGATACTGGATACATTGCTTGTTCTATCATCAAAGTTTTTTCCCATTGCTTTGTCGTCAAATTGATTACTTCAACATAAACATCCTGAGCATCATAAAAAGAACCCGTTTTAGTATTGTCTGTATATAGTGGCAGAAATAACTTATTATCTTGCTTTCTGTAGATAATGGTATTGTAATTATTTCGCTCGTTTGCAGGAAAATCTTTTGCCTTAGACATATCTATGTCTCCCAACTTTTCCATCGTTGTCGGGTTAAACAAATGTACCGAATGGTTTACGCCAGTGGTATAGACGCCAAGATTTTCATTAATGATTTCTACATCCCAAACATAACTTAGCAAAGGAATTGAGGCAACTTCGGTCAATAAGCCAGTCGCTTTTGAAACCGCAATTTTCGAAAGCGTTTGTTCTGCTTTGAGCGATTGCCCAAACATGAAATTTTTCCAAGTAGCTCTTGGATAGAAATATTCATAAGATGATTTGGTCGTCAAATCGAGATTTTCGCCTGGAATACTGTTATAATAGCCAACATAATAAGCGTTACTGGCGGTAGATTGCGACAATGAACTAACAACATAGCCTTCTTCCATGTAAAGTGATGTGGATTCAGTTACAGGCTCGTCTTTTTTACAAGCACCTATTGAAAACAGAAGAGAAGCGAGAATAAATAATTGTATTTTTTTCATGGGTTTATTAAAAATTATTGATTTCATAAATGATTTTTCCGTTGAAATTTATGCCAGCTTTAGGCACTAAAAAGTTATCATAGAGTTCTGCATTCAAAAGGTTTTGAATATTGAATGAAAGGGTGAGATTCTGTTTGCTTAATTTGTAAGAACAACCTAAATCAACACGGTGCTGAACAGGTACATAGGCATCTGGCGTGGTTGATGGAGAATTGTTTGCTGCCACCAAAATGTGATTAAATGCACCGATATAATTATAAAAAGTATAGAATCGTACTTGGTTTTTGGGTTTCAAAAAATTACTTTTTTGCCAAGATAATTCTACGTTGCCAAAGGTGGTTGGGTAATTTGGGAAATCAGTTCCTATCAAATAATTATTGCGTGAATCCAAAACCGCCGTAAAGGTTTTACTGAGTAAAGTAAAGTTTGCTTTAAGGTTGATTGCTTTTTTGTACCAAACAGAAACATCGCCTTCACCGCCTAAAGTACGTACTTGGTCGGCATTTTCATATCTTCTAAAAACTGAACTTCCTAAATAAATAATATTGTATTGTTGACGATAAAATCCACTTAATGAAGTACTTAAGCGAATATTTTCTCCTATTTGATAATTTGACGAAAGCCCAATATTTAGATTGTCGCTACTTTCTGGTGAAAGGTCTGTATTTCTAAGAATATCGCCACCATTTCCTACAAATTGATAGAAAAGAGGAATTAAAAAACCTTTTTCAAAAGAGGCTCGCAAGAAAGTATTTTCATTGAAACTATACTTTAAACCCGCATTCCAACCCCAAAAATTTCCTTTCTTTTTTACCAATAAAAAAGTATTGTTTTCGGCACCATCCAATATATAATCATATTTTTTTACCGCTCCAGATAAAGTGATTTTGTCACCAAAAAGTCCTTCATATTGCAAGCCGCCAATGTTTTTAGTAAGATATTGAGGGATGCTTAGATAATCTATTTCGCTTTCTTCATTTAGATAATCTGTTCCAGTTAGTTTTTGTTTTGCATAAAGGTTAGACAGCAATAACTTATGTTTTTCATTGATTCTGTATTCAATACTGGTTCTGTTAGTGATTCCTTCATTGTAATTAATGCTATTTCCCAAGTTATATTCGCCCGCTTGGTTCTTTCCAACGATGCTACCGCTCCAGCTATATACGTTTGTTGTGGTGTCAACAAATCGTAAAGATTGCTTTGTGAAATTACCAAGAGTACGCAACCAAATTTTTTCGTTCAAGAATGATTTTTCATACTTTAAAACTGCCGATAAATTCTTGCCCGTATATTTTGCTTCACCAATAGCAGTATTCGCAATTCTAGCACCATTTTGCATTTCTTTATCTCCACCAGAAAGATTCAGCGAAACCCTCAATTCATCCGCCCAAGCTTTGCTATGTGTACCTAAAGTAAGGCTTCCGTACAAAAAGCTGTAAGTATCATGAAAGCGTTTTACTTGTTCATATTTATTGGTTTCATACACCAAAGCCCTCATTTTGTAACTATTGTCTGAATAGTTATAGCCCAATGAAGCATTCAAAAAATAATTGTTTTTGTTGGCTAAACCAAGATTTACGTCACTCAGATGAGTATTAAATGAAGCAATATTATATGAAGCCTTTAAGGTATTGTAGGCTTTTTGTTCAGTAATAATATTGATACCGCCGCCCATTGCATCAGAACCAACATCAACGGGTAAAACGCCTTTATAGACATCCACACGCTTGATGTTGCCTAGCGGTAAGTTTGAAATATCAAAAGAAGGATACATAAATTCCATCGGAATACCGTCAATGTAAACCCTAATGGCATTGCCTCTTAAACCGTTGATTGAAATATCAGAGTTTTCTCCCAAAGAACTTGAACGACGGATTCGCACGCCTGAAATTTTATCCAAAACGTCTGTTAACAAAACGGTCTGATTAATTACATCCTTTATTTCGATACTTTTAATGGATAATGCTTTTGCTTCTTGAACTTTGGTTTGTGCGGTTGCTTGTACGACGACTTCATTTAATTCTTTGCTGGAAGATGCTAATTGAATGTCAATTTTTTGAGAAGTCCCTACAATAACTTTTTGCTCGATACTCTGAAAGCCCACCGCACTAAAAAGTAAAATTTGCTCGCCCAAAGGTAATTTAGATAATTTAAAATAGCCATCGGTATTTGTGATAGTTGCATTTTTTGAATGTTTCAAGGATACAGTAACGAATGGCAATACATGTCCTTCTGTATCTTTTACTACTCCTTCAACCACTCTTTGTTGTGCATATAGTTGAAAGGTCATTAGTGTAAAGAGGAAAATTAGTCTCATTTTTTGGATTAGGATTAATGTGCAACAAAATTAGAACATTATTTGGAAATAGTCTAAATAAAAATAATATTTGCAAAAAATATTTTTATGATAGCTATATATTTTAACCTAATGGGTATTTTATTGTACTATTCTGAGACCAAATACTTTCCGAAGAATATACAAATCCCCAATTTATCTTATCAAAAACCTACCAGTTTATTGATTTGTATCATTGGACTTGCCATTTTTATTCAACAATGGGGCTGGACGATGGGCTTGTTAATGAGTTTGAGTAGTCTTGTTTTATCGGCATCTGTTTGTCAATTATTTGCTGTTTTAGGGAAGCAATGGTTCATTGCTTTCTTGGTTCTTGTTCATGGCTTACTCATCCTTAACCTCTTCTATTATGCCAGCTAAAAAAGAATATTTATCTACCTCAGGACAAAGATTTTTGAAAGTGTCGGCAGGAGTCTTAGGCGGATTATTACTGTCAGTAGCTATTCATTTATTATTAGGAATCCTTTTTAAAAACAAAGTTGCAGTAATGCTTACGGGGACTTTTACAGCTTTTTTATTGTGGGCTGCACTTCTTTCTATTGCTTTTTTAGCTAAAAACGGCTGGAAAATTTGGGGTATTTATCTAGCAGGAATTCTAATTTGTTCATCAATTATTTACTTAATTCGCTAAAGCACAAATGAAGTTAAAAGGATTATCAAATAGAGCATTTAATATATTTTTCCATACGCATACAGTCGCAGGAATTGTAATAAGTTTTGCCTTATACATTATATTTTTTGCAGGAGCGTTCACGATTTTCAGAAGTGAATTTTATCAGTGGGAAAATCCTGAGGCAAGGATTAGTTTAACAAAAAATGCTGTTGAATATGACCAAATAATACAAAAGATAAAACAACAATATCCTGATGTAGATACTGAAAAAGATATTATTATGAGACCTGGAACAGCCAAAGAACCCCTAACGAGCGTTTGGGTTTCGATGAAAGATAAGGTCGGAAAAAATAAAAATCTGAAGAAAGAAGTTAAAAAGGCAAGAGCCGAGTCATTGGAATTGGTGTATCATCCTATAAATAAAACTTTAAAAGTTTCAGAAGGGAAAAATCAAGAAAGTTCGCCTACAACCATTGGCGAAACATTATTCCGTTTACATTATTTCAGCCAGATTCCATTAATTGGCTCGTATTTATCTGGTTTGGTGGCTTTTTTCTTTTTGTTTGCAAGTATTACGGGCGTACTGATTCATTGGCGAAATATCATCACAAAATTTTATGGGTTTTCTGTAAAAGGAACTTGGAAACAAGTATGGACAAACGCCCATACGGTTTTCGGACTTATCGGATTGCCTTTTCAAATGATGTATGCCGTTACTGGAGCGTTTTATTGTTTGTCAATTTTACTGTTAGCTCCCGCTACTTTAGTTTTTTTCAATGGTGACCAGAAAGCTGCATTCGCCGCATTCAGACCTGATAGAGTGATAGAAGTAAACGAGAAATCACCAATCAGTACTACTCTAAAGCCTGTAAATGGTATAGTGAATGAATTCTATAAAACTATTCCTGATATTGAAGTAACGAGGGTTACTGTTAAACATTTAGGGAGAGAAGACGCTATATTAACAGTTTATGTGCAAGATGAAACTATTTTTAATGGTAATGGAGTAGTAGGCGTTACTCTGAAAGATGGTAAAAGAGGGATGGAAGTATTGCCGAGAGAAAAAACTTATATACAAGCTGTTTTAGGAGGAATAGGGTCGCTACATTTTGCAGAATTTGGTGGAATTGCATTGAAAGTCATATTTTTTATCTTGGCACTAATTACTTGTTTCATCATTATTAGTGGAGTATTAATCTGGAAAGAAGCTAGAAATAAAAAAGAATATACCGACAAACAAAAGAGGTTTCATCACCGAATTACGATGTGGTATTTGGCTATTTGTTTTGGTTTATTTCCTGCAACAGCTATTTTGTTTATTTCTGAAAGAGCGATACCAATGGCTTTGAAAAATCATAGTTCATTAGTAAATACAACTTTTTTTGTATCATGGTTGATTTTGATGATTTTGGGTTTATTTTGGAAAAATGAATCTCTTCTGACGAAAAGATTTTTATACATCAATGGCTTTTTATCCTTAATTGTACCAATTTTCAATGGAATTTCAACAGGGGATTGGCTTTGGAAAACGCTTGTTAATCAACAGTTTTATGTGGCAGCTGTAGATATTTTTTGGTTATTAACAGCCTTGATAAGCATCGTTTTAGCCAGTAATATTTTGAATAAATCGGACGAGATGAAGAAAATTAAAACGGTATCAACGATAAAAAGTAATGAACAGTTAGCTTAAAATGAGCGATTTACACCACACGATTATTCTTTTTATATGTACTCGGTGTTTGTTGAGTTACCTGTTTGAAACTTCTTGAAAAATAAGATAAACTTTCACATTGGGGTATAAGAGTCCTAATGGGGGTAATGATTTTGTGTATGATGCCAATGGTAATTTAACCAATGATGCAGACAAGGGCATTGGGATTAACTACAATGTACTTAACTTAGTAAGACAAGTGACAGGGAGTACCAGCCAAAGTTATTTGTATGATGGCACAGGAGCTAAATTAGCCCAGCATAACGGAACAAGCTGGAAGGCATATATGGGAGCAGGAGAATATGTAGGCGGTAAACTCTACCGAATGGCAACCTCTGAGGGTTATATTATGCCAAACCCTAGTTATGTACCGGGTAGTAGTGTAGGCAAGTATAATTACTTTTATAGTTTAAAAGACCATCTGGGCAATGTAAGAGCGGTAGTAGTTGATGATAAAGATGCGACCCAAGTACAGATAACTGATTATACAGCCTTTGGAGTAGCCATTAGCAGTGATGTAAGCAAAAATAAATATCTTTACAACGGTAAGGAGTTACAGGATGGTACTAATTGGTTAGATTATGGGGCGAGGATGTATCAGCCAGAAATTGGTAGATGGATGGGGGTTGACCCAATGGCGGAGAAATCTTACACTTGGTCTCCATATCATTATGCAGGAAATAGTCCAATTTTGAATATTGACCCAGATGGAAAAGACTGGTATCAATATAACGGTAATACTATTTGGCGAGAAGGAAGTGGAGAATACAAAGATGCCGATGGAAATGTTTATAAGAACATAGGAACAAGCTATACTAATCGAATAGACGCACATTTTAGTATAAACTATGGCAATAGTCCTAATGCAGAATCTATTACGATTACTGCTGTTGACGAAAGTTTCTATGTAAATCAATATGAACCGAATGAAATACAATGTCTTGCTGCGTGTGATCAAATGAAAAATAATGCTGGCTTTTCTAAGATACCCAGAAATGGAAAAGAAGGAGTTGTAGAAACAGGAACAGATGGAAGAGCAGGAGAAGGTAACACTAATCTACTAATAAACACTGAAGCAATGAAAAAAAGAATAGCTAATGGAGAACCTGTAACTATAGGTACTGATTATAAAAAAGGGGATACTGGCAATTTTGATGGGATGACAGATCATTATGTTTCAGTTGTTGCTTACACTCAAAATTTATCTACAGGAGCTACAAGTTTTAGATATTTTGATCCAGCTCCTGATGGTACTACTGCAACAGCAAGAGGAACAAGCAGCAGTAATGTTATTACTCAACAAGGAAGTGTATTAAAAGGGACATTTAATTGGGGGAAAAAAGAAAATAGAAATTTTACGGTGACTCAAATCAGATCAAGAAAATGAAAAAAAGTATCATTTTTTTAATATATATATTTGCCTGTACCACTGCGATAGGACAAATTAGTAAGCAACAAACTAGCTTAGAAAGTATTATTAAGAAGGCTTCTATAATATCATTGCCTTTTACAAATTTATATGTAACTACTAATAAAAGTATTTACTTGAATACTTACGAAGTAAACTCTTTTATGAAAAAAGGCTTTAAATTTTTAAAGAACCATGACAAAGCAGAAGTGTCTATACTTGGTAGTATTAAAATCAATGATGGCTATTTTTATTTAATTGTAGATGTAGAGTCTATTAGTCCTGGGGCATTCTTAGATGAGTTTTTAATTATCCTTAATAAGGATGGAAAAATTACAGAACAATTTCTAATATATAACGAAGGAGATGATTCTGAATATCACTATGAATTGAAATCTGATAAGTCTATAACAATACATACTATATCAACAGAAAAAAAAGAAAAATTAATTGTTGATAGATATAACCCCAATGGTCCTAAAGAACGTTTTTATTGTAAAGTAATAAATACACAATTCCAAATTAATAATGGCAAAGTGATAAAAATAAAAGAATCAACCCCAGTATATGATTATTTTATTTTTAATGGCGAATCTTTAGAAAAACAAAGGTGATACCCTAGCTTGGCGTAGTGTTGTTTCAAACGTCAGAGTGTACAGCAATGTTACATTGCAAAAATGCCCAGCTCCTCGAAGTTTGCAACTTCGAGGTAAAATAAAAAGCAGTCTGAGACTGCAAAATTCGTAGCTGGTTCATTGTTAAGCAAAGCGTCACTTGTACAAAAAATAGATTCAGTTTTTAACTGAAGAAAAGCATTGCAACGTCGTAGTGTTCGACACAATCTTATGCTTGGCAAAATGGGATAATGTTTTATAAAGTATTGGATAGGGAAAATAAATTCCATTTGATTGAGCGAATATCGTTTCTCCGGCTTAATTGGCTACTAGTAGAGCGGGACGCTCTTTTTACTTTTGGGTCGTAGGAAGGCTTCGCTTAACCAACGACCAGACCGAGATTTTCATCATATAGATAGTAAGGTGACTGGCTGGAGCAGAAGTAGAATTTTGCACTATCACACAAGTTATGGAGGACGCTCAAATAGTGCCCATAGAAGTCTATCGCCATTTAATTTTGGTAAACCAATTAAATAATTAATAAAGCAATATGTATAAATATTATATTAGTTTGGAAGATTATCGGCAGGAGGAAGATAATAAATTCTTTAATAAGTTATTTCACCTCTTCTTTTCAGAGGTTACCTCTATATTAGTCATTGGTTTTAGAGAGAATGATTTTTTTGTTGAAAAAGAAAGGTTTGAGTTAATTGAAAAGAAATTTTTCGAGCTCATTAATCGGAATGAAGTGAGTATATTTTACAATAATAAAAGACCAGTCCTCTATGCTGGTTTAATGAATAAACAAGATATGGATATTTTCATTCCATGGGAATACTTTGAGACGCTTTCTTTTGTTAGATTAAAAAAAGGCATGAATATAGATATAGAATTTCTCGGAAAATTGACAGATGCCTATTTTTCTTCTAGCAGAGAGAGATTGCTGAGAGTTATATCAGAAACAATTTTTAGTAAAGGAGCTGATGATCAAGATATAGTTATCGAATTACAAAAAAAATGGATTATGGAAGAGCTAGAACTTTCTGAAGGTGATATTTCAAGGATAGAAAGATTACTTGACTAAATACCCCAGCTCCTTGTCTTGTCCTAAAATAAATTGACAGTCATTTTTGACCTTGACTTCTTTTCTGATTTTGTATATCTGTGTATGTTTTCCATAGTCTTTTTTTATATCCTATCCCTGAATGAATATCATTAGGTGTATTCATCCCTATACTCATGTGAGGTCTTTGATTATTGTACAATTCAATGATTCGAGGTAATTTCATTTTCACATCTGCTAAGTTTTTGCAACACTTTAAAGGATAAAGATATTCATCCTTAATAAT